>CANSWW010000176.1 GCA_947650845.1 uncultured Lachnospiraceae bacterium | reverse complement strand
AGCTGTTTACACTGCAGAGCCGCTACTACCAAAAAGAGAAGCTGCCTATGCCGGGAGAATGCTATGCACAAGGATAAGAAAGCATCGATGACGACAAGCTGTATCAAGGGGATGCGCGACATTCGGAGCTTGAGCGGGCAAAAGCCGTGGCTGGTGCTCGGCCGGGCGGTGACAGCGATTGCCCTGACCTATCTCTATACGATCGTGACGGCGGCGATCCTCGACCGTTTGACAACCGGCGCTCCCCTGGAGCAGGTTTTGACGGTCGCCGGACTGGGCTTATCCGCGATTCTCTTAGTCTCGCTTATATCCCACGTCCTGGAGCGCCGGGACCTGATTTTGGATGCGGGGATCCTGCGCATCTATCGCAGCCGTAAAAGCCGTAAGCTGACGGAGCTGCCGTATGAACGGCTGGAGAGCGTGGATACCAGGGAGACGCTCTCGCGGATGCACATGCAGGAGAGCATTGGCTTTGGGCTCTCTGCGCTGATCCGGCATTTCAATACGCTGGTGAAAGCGCTTCTTTCCATCGCGGTTTCGCTGGTTATGCTGGCGGTTCTCCTGGTCCAGGCGGGAAAGGGGCCTCTCGATTATGTGTGGATGCTGCTGTTTGGCCTGGCGACGACGCTTCTGTCGCTGGGGGCGGCGTTTGGGATCAAACGGGCGAACGATGCGTCGATGCGGGCCATCCAGAGCATATTTCCGCCTCATATCATCCTCAACGACTATTTGACGAGCGGCGGCGGGATCCGCTATCAGGACGGAAAGGACATCCGTTTCTACCAGTACCGGCCGCAGATTGAAACGGTTTACGGCGACGCGGTAAAGGAAATGAGACGCTTTGACCGGGCCGGCGGGACCATTCCGGCGCTGGCGGCGGGGCTGGGCGGAGCGGTTCGCGGTCTTACGTTGGGAGCGAGCTATCTGTTCGTGCTCCTGATATGGAACATCGGATACCAGGATTTAGGCTGGGCGCTGGTGCTGGCTTCCGCGCTGTACCAGCTCTCGGCGTCGATGGCCGGGGCGGCCGGCGTTCTCAGCCAGTGCGGCGCGGCGGCGGACAGCGTGCACGCGTACATGCGGTTTACGGAGCCGGTTCCTGCGTCCCATGCACCGGCTTCCCGGCCTGCGCCGGCTGTTCCCGGTGGGGAGAGTGAAACGATGCTGGCCGTAAAAGCCCTCTCCTTTCAATATCCGGGCGCGGAGAAGGAAACACTACAAGATATTTCCTTCACAATCCCGAGAGGCGGCCGCATTGCCCTGGTGGGCGCCAACGGTTCGGGAAAAACGACGCTGGTGAAATTGCTGTGCGGTCTGTATCCGCCGGGAGCGGGCCGGATCCTTTTGGAGGGACGGGATGTCTCCAAATGGCCCTCTGAGGAATACGGCAGCCGCTTTTCCGTTGTATTTCAGGATTTCAAATTGTTTTCGTTTTCCCTGGGCGAGACGGTGGCGTCAGCTTCTGCCTATGACAGGGAGCGCGTGACAAAAGCGCTTGGCCAGGCCGGGCTGAACGACCGGCTGGCTACGCTGCCGGACGGTCTGGAAACCTATCTCTATAAGGATTTTGCGGACGGGATTGAATTTTCGGGAGGCGAAGCGCAGAAAACGGCGCTGGCCAGGGCCCTGTACCGCGACGCGCCGATTTTGGTGCTGGACGAACCGACGGCCGCGCTCGACCCGTTGGCGGAAGCGGAGATCTACGACCGCATCAACCGGCTGAGCCGCGATACGACGATCCTTTTTGTTTCGCATCGGATGTCGGCCTGCCGTTTCTGCGATGAAATTTTGGTCCTCTCGGAAGGAAAGCTCATTCAGCAGGGCTGCCATGAGGAGCTGTTAGCGCAGGAGGGGCCGTACCGTGCCATGTGGGAGGCGCAGGCGCAGTACTATACGGACGACGTAGGGGAGAGCGTTTCTTAATTCTCTTAAATCTTGTAAGGAAACCGAAAGAATTTTTAAATTGACAGCATCCGCGGTCGGCGATACGATGATACTGAGTTGCGAGAATACAGACAGACCAAAGAGAGGAATGACATCATGCTGCAGATTTTGAATTTATCCAAAAGCTATCGGAAAACGCTGGCGGTTGACGACGTATCGTTCACCGTTCCCGACGGCCAGGTGGGAATTTTAATGGGGCCGAACGGCGCGGGGAAATCGACGATTATTAAGAGCATCGCCGGGCTTTTGCGCTACGACGGGGCGATTTCGATCCAGGGAATCCCCTCGCGGGAGCTGGCGGCCAAGCGGGTATTCGGCTATGTGCCGGAGATTCCGGCGCTCTTTGACGCGCTGACCGTGCGGGAACACATCGAATACATCCGCCGCGCCTACCAAAGCGACGTGACCGAGGAAGAGGTGGAGGCGATCCTGCGCCGCTTTGAGCTCTACGACAAGCAGGATAAGCTGGGCAACGAGCTGAGCAAGGGCATGATGCAGAAGGTCAGCATCTGCTGCGCGCTGGCCGTAAAGCCGCGGGTCATCCTTCTGGATGAGCCGATGGTAGGCCTCGACCCGCAGGCGATCAAGGAACTAAAGGAGGTCGTGTTAGAGCTGCGCGACCAGGGAGTGACGGTTCTTTTGAGCACTCATATGCTGGAGATGGTCAACGAGCTGTGGGATGTGGTCTTTATCATGGATCAGGGGCATATCCTTGCCACCTACACGCGGCAAGAGGCGGGCGATCAGGATCTGGACGCGATCTTTTTCGGGACGACCGACCGGGAGCGGGCCGTCGGGACAGAAGCGTCAAAGCACGGCGAGACGCTGGAGACGACCGAGGGAGGGCGTGAGGAATGAAAGCGCTTCTCTATCTTTCGGTCCGTGGTTTTATCAACCGTCTGAAGGCAAGAGCCCGCAAGCCTCTGAGCTATGTGGCGCTTGTGGGCATCGGGCTGTATGTTCTGATGATGTACAATTCCTTCAATATTATATTTTCCGATATGGGGATAATGGGGCCGGAGGGCTATGCCCTGCTTTTGTCCTTTTTTACCGTGTGGACGATCCCGGCCAATCTGCTGACCTATGCCAGGAAAAGAGGGCTGACCTTCAAACACTGCGATGTCCATTTCGTGTTTTCCGCGCCGATCGATCCCAAGAAGATTTTGCTCTATGCGCAGATCAAAACGCTGTATATGGGATTATTTCTAAACCTTTTGATGTCGGTGGGCGGCGTGATCTGGTTCCATGTGCCGGCGGTCAAGATGGCGCTGTTCTTTTTGGTGACCTTTGTCGTGGAAAACATTCTTGAAGCCGCGCTGATGCTGATCGTATTCGGCAATGAGTTTTTGGGGGAAAAGGGGACAAAGGTGCTGCAGGGCGGAGTATGGGCCTGCGTCGGCGCTATGCTTCTGCTGCTTCTGTCTCAGCTGCTGACCAAGCCGCTCAGCTTTTCGCTGATCGGGGATATGCTGTCAGACCCGCTTTTGCAGCTGGTGCCGCTGATCGGCTGGAATATTGCTTTTATCCGGCTTTTGCTGATCGGCCCGGACACACTGAATCTGATCTGCGGGGCGCTGTATCTGGCGGCGGCAGTCCTTCTGCCGCTGGTGGCCTGGCGAATGAAATGCACGGGCGAATATTTTGAGGACGCGATGACCTTTGCCGACGAATATGAGGCGGCGATCCGGCGTAAAAAAAGCGGCTCGGCCGAGGGGGATGCGCGTAAGCGCAAATACAAAAAGGCAGAGGTGGTCTATAAAGGCGGCGGGGCGCGGGCCATCTATTACCGGCAGCTGCTGGAATACAAGAAAAACCGCTTCTTCCTGCTCAATTACAACAGCTTTATCCTGCTGGGGATCGGACTGCTGGCGGCCGGGGCCAAGGCCTTTGGCGCGGATCTGTTTTCCTTTGCCGAGGAGTCATCCGAGCTGGCGGTCTTTATCCTGCCGGGGGTCAGCGCCTATATGGTCTTTATCTTCAGCAGCATTGCGCCTAAGTGGAGCCAGGAGCTGAAAAACCCCTACACCTTCCTTCTGCCGGATACGCCGATGCGCAAGCTGTGGTACTCAACGCTTTTGGAGCATGTGAAGGCGGCGCTGGACGGCGCGCTTTTGTGTGTGCCGCTGGGCGCAGCGCTGGGGATTTCGCCTGTGCAGATTGTGTTGTGCATCTTGATTTATGCCTGTCTGCAGGCGAATCGGCTGTATATATCGATGGTCTGCGACGGGATCTTAAAGCCGCTCTTTGGCAGCTTCGGCTTAACGCTGATTCGCATGATGGCCCAGGCGGCGATCATGCTGCTCGGGGTACTGGCGGCCGTGATCGGGACCGGGGCGGCCGGTGTGGAGATCGGCTTTGCGGCGATGATTTTGGTGGCGGTGCTGTTTGCCGGCTTGCTGGCGCTGTTTGCGTCCATCCTGTTTGGACGGATGGAAAGCCTGGAAAATTATTAAAGAACGAAATTGGGGAGCGTGTATGGAACGAGAGGACGGGAGGGAACAACAAAGACAGCTTCGCCCGCCGGTGGAGGTACGTTACCGGCGGGAGCTGGAGGCTCTGCGGGCGCAGGATCAGGGGCCGAAGCCGCCTGGCTGGCGGCTGTCGCCGCGGGCGGTGCGCACCTTTATTTTGGGAAGCCGGGAGCCTCTTGTGTGGGAAGGGGAAGAGCTCTTAATCCGCAAAAAGTACCTGGGAAACGACGCGCTCATAGAGCGCGCGATCGTCACGCTGGCCGGCAACCGGGGGCTGATGCTGGTGGGAGAGCCGGGGACGGCGAAAACGATGCTCTCGGAGCTTTTGTCCGCGGCGATCAGCGGATGCAGCACGAATACGATTCAGGGGACGGCCGGCACGACCGAGGATATGATTAAGTACAGCTGGAATTATGCGCTGCTGCTTTCTAAGGGGCCGGTACGGGAGGCGCTGGTTCCCTCGCCGCTGTATGTGGGGATGGAGCAGGGCATTCTGACGCGGTTTGAGGAGATTACGCGGACGCCGGCGGAGATCCAGGACAGCTTAATCAGCGTTCTCAGCGATAAGGTGCTGAATGTGCCGGAGCTGGGCGAGACAGGGCTTTTGTTTGCCCGGTCCGGCTTTAATGTGATCGGCACGGCCAACACGCGCGATAAGGGCGTCAATGAGATGAGCAGCGCCTTAAAGCGTCGCTTTAATTTTGAGACGGTGCAGCCGGTGAAGGATGTGGCGCTGGAGAAGCAGATCATTGTCGGCGAGGTGGAGAGCCTTGCAAAGGAGAATCAGATTCATATGCCGGTGGATGAGGCGGTGGCGGAGCTGCTGGCCTTTACCTGGCACGAGCTGCGGGAGGGCGTTTCTTCGATGGGGCACCGCATCGACCGGCCGGCGGCGGTGATGAGTACGGCGGAGGCCGTGTCCGTTTATTTTCAGACGATGATGACCGCGTATTACTATGGGGATTCGCGGATCGATCTGGGCTGTCTGGTACAGAACCTGTCAGGAGCCGTGCTGAAAGAGAGCGAGGAGGACAAGGAAAAGCTTCGCAGCTATTTTCAGACGGTCGTACGGGATAAAGGGGGAAAAGAGGGCGGCATATGGAACCGGTATTACGAAGCCCGCACATTTCTGGGCTAGAGCCCTTAGGGCCGGTGCGTTTCTTCCCGATTCGCCACCACAGCCCGGCTTGTTCCTATCATCTGCGGCGGATCATCGAAGCGTGGCGTCCGGACTGCCTTCTGATCGAAGGGCCGGAGAACGCCGGAGCGCTGATTCCGGTCCTGTGCCACGCGGGTACGCAGGCGCCGGTGGCCTTCTATTATTATTATAAGGACAGCCGCGGGCTATTGGGCGAGGAAAAGGGAGAGTACAAGTGCTATTATCCGTTTTTAAATGCTTCGCCGGAGCTTGTGGCGCTGCGGGAAGCCTCGGCGCGCGGGATTGCGGCCCGCTTTATCGATCTTCCCTACGGGGAAATCCTCTTGGGGACGGCCAAAGAGAGGGGCATGCGCCGGGAGGGAGAGAAACAGACGTACAACGACGATTATCTTCTGAGCCGCAGCCGCTATCTGGCACGGCTCTGCGAGAAAACGGGCCTGCGGGATTTTGGAGAATTTTGGGAAAAATACTTTGAAATCGGCGGGCTGTTTTTGTCGAGCGAGGAGTTTGTCGGGCAG
>CANSWW010000175.1 GCA_947650845.1 uncultured Lachnospiraceae bacterium | reverse complement strand
CGAACTTAGTGCCGCTACGTTTGGAACGGAGCGAGAGCGCGTCCGGGAAGGACTGTCACAGGGAACAGGGCGTACCTTTCGCTCCCCCCTCCAAATACTCCGCCACCCCATCCCCAGCGCAGCTCCCGATCACCGCATCCGCCGCCTCCTTACAAGCCGGCTGCGCATTGGCGACCGCCAGCCCCCGCCCAGCGAACTGAAGCATTTCTTTATCATTTTCCCCATCCCCAAACGCCACGACATCGCTCCCTTTTATCCCCAAATGCTCGCACAGCCACCGCAATGCCGTCCCCTTGGAGCACCCCGGCACGCCGAATTCCAGATTATGCGCCGAGGACGAGGAACAGAACACCGGGTATTTTTCCAGAATACTCCGGCGAATTTCCTCCCGCAAAATGTCATCGTCTGTCCGCAGGAAAATTTTCTCCGCCCCTTCCCGGCGGGTACGCACCAGCTGTTCGGCATTTTCGGTTAAATCCACCGGCATATAGTCCGGAATATGGTATTTTTCCCGCACATACCGCTCCTCGCTGCACTCAAAATACACGGCCTGGTCAATATGGACGCAGAAAAACACGCCGAACGCGGCCAGGTCGTGCAGGATCCCGGCTGTGGTCTGCCAGTCTATCAGGTTGCTGTAGATCGTCTGATTCTGCTTTTCGTCCCGGATCAGGCCGCCGTTGGAGGTGATCGTGTAGAGAAGCGGCAGCGCCTCTAATGTGCGCGGCATCTGCCGACGCCCCCTCCCGGTGCAGGGAATCACCTGGATGCCCTGCTCCATGGCGCGCAGCAAAATGCTCTGCAGCCGCGGCGTGATCTCTGCGCCGTCGGCCAGCACCGTATTGTCCATATCGAATGCAATCAGACGTAGCTTTTGTGTGTCCATATTTTCCTCCCTCGCGTTTTGTCTGTCCTCATTTTATCATGGAAGGGACGGTTTCGCAAGACGCAAGGCGGAAAGAAACGGCGGCGGCGCGGATGCTGATTACAGGGATTTGGGCCGCGGGGCGGGCTCTGGCTTGGTTTGCAGTTTTTTTATAAAATACTGCACCGGTTCCGATGGCTTTACGCCTTTTTTGTATGCCAGGTAGTGCTCAAAAACTGCTTTTTCATCGGGGAAGGGGACGGCTGCCAGGCCGTCCAGGCATCTGGAGAGGCAGTAGGCCCGCCCGGAAAACAGGATTCCTTCGCCTGCCCGGACATGCTCAATCCCTTGTTCGAAGCTCCCGTTGAAAACGCTAAACCGCGGTGGATATCCTAAAAGCTGTTCCAGGCTGAGCCGGCCTTTCTTTGGCAGGGGGTCTGTCCGGGAAAGCAAAAAGGACTGCTCGGCCAGCGCTTCTTTGGTGATCGGACTGCGTTCTATGAGCGGGTTGCTCTTGTTGATTAGGAGATAGGCGGGTTCTACGGCGATTCGTATTTTGTGAAGCTCTGGGTTTGGATCGCCGTTCAGGGTACAGGCGAGCTCTAATTCTTCCTGCAAAAGCATGCGTTCGAGCACGTCGGGGTTTTGTTCGCTGATTTCCAGCTGCATTTGGGGGAACTTTTTTTCCCATTCGAAGATCGTCCGCGGCGGCAGGGCCCCGTGGAAATTGAAGTCGCCTTTTACGTATCCCAGGCGCACGGGGATTGCTTCGTCTTGCCGCATTTTTTCGATCTGTGCCTGTGCTTCTTCTGCTGTTTTGATGATTTTTCGGGCGGACAGGCTTAGGCTGTGAGCGTATTTGGTTGGCTCGGCGCCGTGCGCGCCGCGAAGAAAGAGGGGGACCCCCAGCTCCTTTTCAAAACTGCGGATTTGTTTGGACAGGGCTTGCTGGGATATGTGGAGTTCTTGCGCCGCTTTTGTGATGTTTCCATATTTATATACGGTTAAAAAATTTTTTAGCTGCCGTAGCTCCATCTGCTGGTCCCTTCTTTCGGTTGGCTCTTGTTTTATGCGCTGGTTACGGAAGGCCGGCTTGTTTTTTGCATTCTGCCAGGGCCTTGCTTACCGCGTTGCTGGTTACGGTCGAGCTGGATACGGCGTCAATGGAGCCGGTTTCTATGATCTGTTTGGCAAAGGCTTCTCCCAGCTCCCGGCCGATCCCGGCGGATTCGTTCGAGGTGTCTACGACGGCGTCCGTGACTTTTCCGTCCTCTACCTGGATTGTGACCGTGACGTCTCCGATTCCGGTGGCGGTGGCGGTGTAGGTGTTTCCGTCGGCCGGTCCGGCCTGCGGCGTCGTCGTTGTGGAGCCGATCCGGCGGGCGATGATGTTGGCGCGGGCGATTCCGTTGGCCATTGTTCCCGGGCTGTAGCAGTCTCCTACCGCATAGACTTCGTTGCAGAGGGGCAGCAGCGCTTCGTAGAGGGCGCGGTTTGTGCTTTCCGGGAGCGCCTGGATGACGCGGCCATGGTCGAGCGTTATCGTGACTCCGTATTCCGTATCGAAAACGGCCTGCCGGGGCGCGATTTGTTTTAGTCTTACGTTGTGGTACAGTCTTACGCCCTTGGCGCGCAGCCAGCTGCGGTTCATTTCACGCGGCCAGGTGGCGGCGTTCATGAAGAATTCTTTTTCCGGGCCGGGGTTTAGCATGGTGACTTTTTTTCCGGCTTTGCAGAGGCGGACGGCCAGCTCTCCGGCCTGGAACTGGGCTCCTACCAGGATGATTTCTTCTTCGGACGGCAGCTCCTCGCCTTTTCCCAGCGCCGAGAGGATGTCCGACATTGTGAGAAGGGGTTCGCTTGCTTGTGCCTGCGCGCCAAGCTCTCCCGGAAGGCTTCCTACCGCTACGATTACGGAGTCGGGGGCTTTTTGCTGCACGAAATCCGCCGTGATTTCCTGGCCGGTCACGACCTGGACATGGTATACTTCGAGCTGGCGCTCCAGGTATGCTTTGTGGTCGAGAATCCGTTCGTGCGGCCCTTTTAGCTTTTGCAGGGCTTCCATGCGTCCGCCCAGGGCGGGGGATTTTTCGTAGAGCGTTACGTGATGCCCCCGGCTGGCGGCAATGCGGGCGGCTTCCATTCCGGCGGGGCCGCCGCCGATTACCATGACGTTTTTCGGCGTTTCGGCCGGCAGGGGGGCGTAGCCCTCCGGCATGTCTGCGCCGTAGGCCCGGGTGAGCGCGGCGTTTACCCGGCAGTACATCGGCGTGCCCATGTCGATCGGCGCGACAAAGCAGGTCATGCAGTGCGTGCAGGGCGCTACCTCGTCGCGGCGGTTTTCTTTTAGCTTGTTTGCCAGGGCGAAGTCTGCCATCAGCGGGCGGGTCATCAGCAGGAAATCCAGCTTTCCTTCGGCGATGGCGTTGTCTAAAAGGTCCGGCGCCAGGCGGGGGTCCATCGAGCCGACCGCCCCGACGGGGATGGAGACGTTTTGCTTGATCTGCGCGGCGGCTTCTAAGAGGGCGGCGACGCCGTCGTATTGTCCCAGCACCGGCGGCATGTGCTTGCCGTAGTCCATTACGGTGCCGTAGCCGGTATGGCCGTGCTCCGGCACATGCAGGATGTCCGGCATGAAGCCGCCGCAGTGATGGCCGTAGGCCTCGGAGCGGATGTGCAGGCAGCTGGCTCCGGCTTTTTCAAAGAGCTTGGCAAATTCGACGGCTTCTTCTATGGTGGTGCAGCCTTCGTTCCGGCCGAGCTCTGCGACGTTTTCTTCGACCGCGCTGAAAAGGACTTGGATGATAAAGTCCTCGCCGACCCGCTGCCGGATTCCTTCGATGATTTCGGTGAGGATGCGGCAGCGGTTTTCGATGCTTGCGCCGCTGTACTGGTCTGTCCGCTCGTTGTTGGCGCGCCGGGACAGGAATGTGGAAAAGTAGTGGTTGCAGGACGCGTTCAGCTCGATTCCGTCAAAACCGGCTTTGTAGTACCGCTCGGCTCCGTCGATAAAGTACCTGATTTCGGTCTGTACTTCTTCGGTTGTCTGCATGTGGCCATTGCTGAAGCTGCTTTCCAGAGCCGTTGTCTCCAGGAAGGAGGAGCTGCTGCCGGAAACCATCATCATGTCGTACATCTGGGCGATGACCGGCGTATCCAGCTCGTGCATGGCGTCGGCTACCGCTTTGTGCGCCGGGATCCCGGCGTCTGAGGTGAAGTCGAGCGATGCCATCGAAAAACCGCCCATGGCGTCTCCCATGGCCATGTCGCCTTCCCCGGGCGACCCGCCGCCTGGCATCCCGGCTGATGAACCGTCCGGCGACCCGCCTGGCATCCCGGCTGATGCGCCATCCGGCGACCCGCCTGGCATCCCGGCTGATGCGCCATCCGACAACCCGCCCGGCATTCCGGCCGGCATCCCGCCGGCCAGCCCCATCGGCCCGGCCATCGGTATGATGCTGGAGGTTTCAAAGCAGACCATCCCTACGCCGCCCTTGCAGAATTGCCGGTAATAATTCAGGCTGGCATCGTCCGGCCACTCGGTAGTTTTTTGCGTCTCCGAACCGGCGGTGCTTTTGACAATCCGGTTTTTCAGGGTTACGCCGCCGATCTTCAGCGGCGAGAAAATGTGGGAATAATTTGTCGTATAATTTGTAAAGCTCTCATCCTGCGGGTTTAAAAGATCGCCTAACAGCGTTCCGGTATGTTCGGGCGCTGCGGCGGCCTCCGGCTGCGCCCCCGCCGGGGAAACGGGCTGCGTCTCGGACGCTGCGGCTGTCTCTGCCAACGAGGTTTCCGCTAAGGCTGTTTCCGGTAAAGACGTCCCCGGTAAAGAAGTTTCCTGGGACGATGCCGGCTGGCACGCGCCCAGCAATCCGGTGAGGGCCGTCCCGGCCAGCCCGGCTGCCGTGCCTTTTAAAAAGTCTCTGCGCGATAGGTTCATGTCTGCTCCTCTCTTTCCTGTGTCTATCCCCAACTTTTTGATCCGTTTTGAATATAACAGGCGCAGGAGCGTCCGTAAAACAGAAAAACAGGCGCGGCCACAACCTTTCGTTGTGGCATGCCCGCTGTCTCCGAAACGATAACGAAACCGCAAAGGCATCCGATAGAAAACGGTAAAAACGGGGGCCAAGCTCCGGCCTCCACAGCCCCTCTCGGTCTGTGCAAACGAAGCGCTCATACCGTGATGCCAAGCGCTTCGCCAAACGCGTATCTGTCACGCCATTCCTTCCTCGTTGAAAAACGATTTTCCACACCATAATGCGCCATCATCTGCCGGGCTTCCGTCTCGGTAAACCTGAAATGCTCGCTAAATTTTTTATCCAGGACAAAAACCGCATTCAAATGCTTCAATCCCGTAAAAATACTTTCTTTGGAAATTCTCAGGCAGCCTGTGATCGCCCCAAGCTGCAAATACTCGTTCGTTTTCAGCACGAGCTCCGGCAGAGAACGGACGAAATCCGCATCACAATTCCAGTTGCGAAAATCGCCAAAAAATGCTACTGTATTCTTAAACAGCAAAAGCCTCCGCAAGGGATTGCTTTGCATAGCAGCTTAACCGTACCATATTTTACAAAATTTCTCCATCGCTTTTTCAAAAGAACGTAAATCCACATGTACCGCTGGCGCGGCGTAGCCCCTACGCGGCCGCCGTCTGTATTCGTATTCCCGGCTATCCGCCCGGGCAGATCGTCGCGCGGCAATTTTGTCCCATCCGGATTTCGGGAGGTATTCTATTATGTCGGCCTATTCCATTATGATGTTTTTAGCGACAATCCTTTTGCTGTCATTCAGCCTAGCGATTTACAAAGGAAAAACGAATTTAATCCATTCTTACCATCAAACAAAAGTCTCCGATCCGTCCGCTTACGGAAAAGCCTTTGGCAAAGCTCTTTTTATTATTGCTATGGCGCCATTGTCCAGCGGCATGATCGGCTTATTCGCTGCTTCTGATCGGATGGTAATCGTTGCGGTTGCGGTACTTGTTATAGGCATAGGTATAGGAACAGGCTTTATCGTTGCCGTACAAAACAAGTACAACAAGGGAGTTTTTTAACCGGGAAAAAACAATTTCTAGCATTTATCAAAGGAACCCTGACCCCTTTTACACGTAACGGTATCTCTCTTCCCCCTAAGCAAAATCTCCTTAAAAAGCATCCACGCCCCAGCCCCAGATAGTAGGCAAAAAATATAAAAAAGTATTTTGCAGTTTTCGTACTGCCGACCTTAATTGCCTT
>CANSWW010000174.1 GCA_947650845.1 uncultured Lachnospiraceae bacterium | reverse complement strand
ACATCTTTGTTCCCGCTTTACCGCCGTCCGCAGGACGCTCCCCTCCCCTCTTATATGTCATGCCGAGGCTTAAAGACCCGGTTTGCCACATTTGACAGCACTACGCCCAACACTACGATCAGCATGGCGATCGCGGAGCCATAGTCCACATTACCGCGGTTAAACGTCTGGTCATACATATAGGTGCCGGTGAGCCATCCCTGATCCTGCGGCATCCCGGCCCCGAACATGACCCAAGGCAGATCAAAGACCTTCAGCGCTCCCGTGATCGCTAACACCAGGCAGGTGCAGAGCACATTCCGCAGAAGCGGCAGGGTAATGTAGCGTACCCGATTCAGGCCCGTGCAGCCGTCCAGAGCTGCTGCCTCATAGAGATCCTCGGAAATATTATTCAGACCCGTAACCAGAATTACAAAGTAAAACCCTACATACTGCCACATGACCGGACTCAGCATCGAAAACTAAAATGATCCGTATTTTTCCAGTCAATATTTTCCATAATCCACCCCAGGTTTAGCAGAAGCTGGTTCAACATCCCACCGTTATAGAGGAAGATCAAGTTAAACATCAGTCCCAAGGCCGTCGCCGAAATGACGATGGGAAAGAAGTAGAGGGTCCGAAACACCTGCGCTCCCACCCGGATCGAATCCACCAGCAAGGCCAGCGCCAGCGCAATTCCTACCTGAAAAACCACCGTGCAGACCGTCAGGATTACCGTATTGCCCAGCGCCGTCCTAAGCTTCGGATCCGTAAAAAGAGTCGCATAGTTGGCATACCAGGGCTCATTTAAACCCTCGGCCGGCCGGCCCAGCCCCGTAATGTCGGAAAAGCTGTTTATTATGTTCTGGACAAAGGGATAATACAAAAACAGAAACAAGAATACAAAAGCCGGCAGCAAAAATACCACGAGCGGCCCTCTGCGCCGATATAAGTTTGAACTGGAATCCATGGTAGTCACCCCCGCTTAGTCCGGATTAAAGAGGAAAGCCGGGGTGCCCAAAGGGCATCCCCCGGCTAATGGTAGCAAACAATTAGTTCAACGCAATCGCCGATTCTACGGCATCCTCGGCGCTCATCGCACCCGTAACCACGTTCTGCACATTGGCAAACAAATCCGTCTTGCACTCTCCCGTCACCGTATCCTGTACAGCGGGTACTACACCTGTGATAGCGGCATTCGCATCGGCCGCCGACTGCTGGAGTTCATTCAGGCCTTCCGGGGAAGCGCCGTTCTTCAGCGCCGTCACCTCAGTCGTAACAAAATTACTCATCACTTCGTCACTCGTCATGTGCTGCACAAATGCTACGGCTGCTTCGCGCTTCGCCGGATCCTCCCAAGCCCTTGTGGTGATAAAGTAGCCCATGGAAATTCCGCCGATCGCTTCGCTGGCCACGCGCTGGCCCTTGGCCGGCACATACGAAATCGCATAGTCGCCCAGCTGGTCGCCGTGATTCCCCTCAAAGTAGCCAACCTTCCAGGAACCGTCGATAAGAAACGCCGCTTCACCGTCTCCGAACATCTGCACCGTCTCCGCGTCCGTCGCCGTCAAGGTATTACTCGGGAAGTAACCACGCTCATACAGATCCTTAATGTCATTGAGAGCGGCCACCCACTTCTGTCCGGCCGCATCGGTTACAACGTCTGGACCGCCTCGATCCCTTCCCGGCGGCACTCATACACCGAATAGCTCAGCCCGTGCCGGCAGCGATAATCGGTCCGGTCTTTGCCGCAGGGCTGCCAAGACACCGACCAGTATTCCCCCGTATCGTCGTCACGTAAGTAAAGATAGTGTCCCGGGCGGTCCATTGGCACCCCGTTCGGGCGAAAACGTGTAATCCGATGGTGTTCGGGGCTTTTGTAGAAGAGATAGCCGCCGGCTGTGTGATTGACCACGGCGCACAGCTCCTCCACACCCAAATAATTCGTCCAGGAAGCCGGCACGTCCACGCGGTCAATCACATACTCCCGTTTCTCCCGGTCAAAATGTCCGTATTTCATAATACATTCCCCCTTTTTGCCCATAGTTATAGTTCAATCATACCCCTTTTTTGCGCAAAGGAACAGGACAAACCATGTGTTCTTTTGCCGTTGGTTGGCAGATACGCTTGGAGCGGAGCGAAACCCTCTTGCCGAACATATGTTTTTATGATACCATAAAGCAGGAGGAACTGCACATGAAAATCATACATACCGCGGATCTGCACCTGGGCATGTACCCGGACAAGGGGCAGCCCTGGAGCAAGGAACGCCACGACGCCCTATGGGATGCTCTGCGCCGCATCATACGGCGGGCCGAGGATGAGCAGGCGGCCCTGCTGTTGATTGCCGGCGACCTGTTTCACCGCCAGCCGCTTTTGCGGGAGCTCAGGGAAGCGGCCGCCCTGTTTTCTTCCCTTTCCTGCACCCGTGTCGTGCTGATTGCCGGCAATCACGACTATCTCTCAGAGCGCTCCCGCTATCGGGATTTTATTTGGGGGGAGAATACCTTTTTTCTCGTAAATTCCGAGCTCTCGTCCGTCTATTTCCCGGATCTGAACGCAGAGGTACATGGATTTAGCTACGGCCGGCCCGAGATCGATAAGCCTCTCTGCGACGACCTGAAGGCCCCGTCCGACGGGCGGCTCCATATCCTGCTGGCCCACGGCGGCGATGCGAAGCATATCCCGATGGACAAGGCCCGGCTGGCGGCGGCCGGTTTTCATTACGCGGCCCTCGGCCATATCCACAAGCCGGAGCTCTCAGAAGAGCTGCGGCTGGCCTGGTGCGGCTCTCCCGAGCCGATCGACCGCACCGATTTAGGCCCCCGCGGATATATCCTCGCCGATATCACCTCCCGGCAGACACGTCTGCGTTTTATCGAGGATTGCACGGCCCGGTACATTCCTCTGCGGGCCGCCGTCACGCCGGATACCACGCGAGAAGGGCTGGCGGCCTCCCTGCGGCGGACGATCGCCCGTTATGGGGAGAGAGATATTTTTTCCGTTTCTCTTACGGGCGAACGGGCTTTTGACGCGGACTTTTCCATGGCTGTGCCCCTCTCCTGCCGCCTGGCGCACTGGTCGGACCAGACCAGGCCGGCCCTCGACTATGAGCGGATTCGACTCGCGCATGCGGACGATCTGCTGGGACTTTTTATGGAAGAGATGCGCGGACTTCCAGACTCCGAGCTGCACAAGCGGGCGCTGGCCTACGGGGTGCGTGCCTGTCTGGGCGAAGGGAACTGCCTATGAAGCTATTGCATGCCGATATTTACGGTTTTGGGAAATTGATTCATCGAAGCTTTGATTTTCAGGACGGCCTTCATGTTTTGTATGGGGCGAATGAAGCGGGTAAGTCTACTTTGCACACGTTCATCGGCTGTATGCTGTTTGGCCTGGAGAGGGGCCGCGGCAAAGCGGCCCACAACGATCTCTACTCCCGGTTCCTTCCCTGGGAGCAAGAGGGGGGATACGGCGGCAGTCTCTCGTTTGAGTGCCAGGAGCAAAGCTGCCTAGTGGAGCGCAGTTTTGCGGCCGGACGGCGCAGTACCGTTTTCTCCTGTGCCGGCCAGGGCCGAATCGTCTGCCCGGACGGATGTCTGCCTGCGTTTTGCCTGGAAGGGCTTACAAAAGAGCTCTTTTACAATACGCTCAGCGTCCGCCAGCTGCAGTGTGCCGTCCATACGTCTCTGGCCGAATCGCTTTCGCAGCATTTCCGGGATATCCAGCAGGGTAGAACGGATGCCGTCAGCTACGACGCGGCGATAAACCGGCTAAAGGCGGAAAAAAAGAGTCTGGAGAGCCGGCTTACTCCCGGCTTGGAAGAAAGGCTGGAAGCGAAAAAGCAGGAGGCGGCCGCCTGTGAGAAACGGCTTTCCGATATTTCTTTTTTGCAGACAAAAAAAGAGCTGGAAGGCCAGCTTGCGCTTTGCATGGAACAGATCGGTTCCGGTTTGGAGGAGGCGGCCGATAAGTCGGAGGCGGATCGGCCCTTATCAAAGCCGCCTGTTTCCGATACTTCTCCCAAAAAGCGACCGTCCGGCGCGTTTCGTCTTTTTATGCTCCTCGCGCTGTGCGCCGCTCTTGGCCTTTTATGGAAGCAGAAAGTCGTCGCAGCTCTGTGTGCCGGAGCGGCCGCCCTCTTTTTGGCGCTGACCGCGCATTTACTACGGCGTAACGCAGAGGTACGGCGGCTTAAGGCTCGTGCGGAGGATGAGAAAGACGGGGATGCTTTTGAGGACGGCCGCCATGATGGCCGGGCTGTGCAGGCGGGACAGAACGCCGCTTCTATGAAGCTGCGACGCCGGATCGAATTTTTGCAGGAGCAATATCAGGATGTCTGTCGCCGGGAATGGTCTTATGAGCGGCTGGCGGAACAGGCTCAGGCGCTCGATGAGGAATGTCAGGCGCTCTTAGCGCAGATGGCCCGTGAAAGCGAGCTCCGGCTCAATCTCCAAGCCGTCGGCCTGGCCCTGTCCACGCTCCAGCGCGTATCGGCCCGGCTCAAAGGGGAAATCGGGCCTCATATAAACGCTTCTATGTCCGATATTCTCTGTGGCTTGACCGGCGGCGCATACCGGCAGGTATATGTAAATGATACTCTGGAAATCGCGGTACAGGCTGCCGGACGTACCGTCCCCCTGGATGCGCTCAGCCGGGGGACCATCGAACAGGTATGGCTGGCTCTGCGGCTGGCCGCGATCGATATTGCTTTTCCGCAGGGCGGCATGCCGCTGCTGCTCGACGATTGTTTTTTGGCCTATGACGACGAGCGGCTTTCGCATACGCTTGGCTGGCTGGCCGAAAACTACTCCGGACAGGTCTTTGTCTTTACTTGCGGAAAAAGGGAAGCCGCTCTTTTGCAGAAAGAACGGATTCCCTTTACGTCGATTCCCCTGTGATATAGCGGCGAAATGCCCGAAATGCGGTCGGCAGCGCATAACGGTCGCGGAGCTCGTCTTTTTCTACAAAAAGGAGCGTCTCTGTCTCGGGCCGACCGGCCAATTCGACGATATAGCCCGTCATATCCCATTCTACATGACTGAATATGTGGCGGGCTTCTTCGACGGCTACGGCCCCTGCCGCCTCCAATCCCAAGGCGGGCAGACGGTCCATGAGCTCATCGGGCGACAAGTGCCCTTCCAGGGACGGCAGCTCGTACAGACCGGCCAGCAGTCCCTTGTCCGGGCGTTTGCGAAGCCCCACCAGATGACAGTCCTCTTCTTCATACAGCAAAATCAGCACGGTGCGCTCTTCCCTGCGTCTCGCTTTCTTAGGCGCTTTGACCGGCAGCTGTTCTTCGATCCCCTGACCATGGCCTTGGCACAGCTCGCGCAGCGGGCAATCGCCGCACAGCGGGCGGCCGCCCGGGATGCAGATCGTCTCTCCCAGTTCCATAATTGCTTCGTTACATTCGCCCGGTTCATCGGACGGCATATGACGAAGGAGCAGCTTTTCCCAGCTCTTTTTTACGGAGGCATTTGTGATATCCTCCCGACTGGCCAGCACGCGGGCCAGCACCCGCAGTACGTTGCCGTCCACGGCCGGGACGGCGATTCCATAAGCGATCGATGCGATCGCACCGGCTGTGTAGGGGCCGATGCCGGGGAGCTTTTTCAACGCTTCGTAGTCGGCCGGCAGGCGGCCGCCATATTGTTCCATCACGGTTACGGCGCATTTTTTGAGATTCCGGGCCCGGCTGTAGTAGCCCAGGCCTTCCCATAGCTTTAAAAGACGTTCTTCTTCGACTTCGGCCAGAGACCTGATGTCCGGCAGCTCTTTCATGAAGCGCGCGTAGTAGGGCTTTACCGCCTCGATACGAGTCTGCTGCAGCATGATTTCCGAAATCCAGATGCGATAGGCGTCGCGGCCGACACGCCACGGCAGCTCGCGGCCGTTTTCCTTATACCAGAGGAGCAGCCGGGGGATGATGGCCGCCGTTAATGCTTCCCGCTCCTGATTTTCCTGCATGATGCCTCCTTAACAATAGTTTGCCGATTATACGTTTGCTTTTAACGTTTCCGAAAAGAGGGTATCTACGAAAAAAACCTCAAAATCCGGCATACCAGATTTTGAGGTTTATGGACCCGAAGGGATTCGAACCCTCGGTCTCTGCGTTGCGAACGCAGC
>CANSWW010000173.1 GCA_947650845.1 uncultured Lachnospiraceae bacterium | reverse complement strand
AAAAGGGCTGCAATGCCGCCGGGGCATAGCGGTAGATCGACATTTCCATCATGCGTTTCAACAGCTCGGTATAATGGATGGTCCGCTGATTGGAGCGGATATTATCCACAAAGTCCCTGACATCTTTTGCATCGCCAAAGACATAGGCTCCCTCCGTATAAACGTTAGTCTGAAAACCGGCGTCGTGGATATCGGGCAGAAGCGGATGCGTTTGCTTGTTCCAGGCATGCTTGAAATATGTCTCCCAGGGCACGCTGTAATCATGCTGCACGCCGGTAAGAAAATAACTGACCGCCGGGCGGGTATTGGAATAACTTCCGGTAAAATTATGATAATAGGTAAAATCCCCGAGCTGCTCCAGCCATTCCGGATGGAGCTCCAATTCGCTGTCCATGTATTGATTATCCATGCGGTCCAGCAAAAAAACGATTACATTTTGTTTGGGAGCAATCTCAAAGAGGCCCTCCCGGGAGACATAGGCTTCTCCCTGACCGGCTTTCCATAGCCTGCGCGGGCCGGTTTGAATCAACAATACGGCAAAGGCGATCAGCTGGACGCCGATTAAAATGCCGCAGATCAGTTGAATGCTTCGGGCCCATACCTTGCGGCTTATATACAGAACCAAAAAAACCAGGACCAGAATGAAAAACCACAGAAAGAGATCTGTCAGCATGGAAAACTGGTTGTCCAGCCAATTGGTGGCATTGCCGTCCAAGGTCCCGGTATGGAGTCCCCAGAAATTCCCACGCAGGTATCCCGCGACGGTGATCGCAAAGAGGACAGAAAGCACGTAATTAAAGATTTTACCTCGCAAAAGAAGCAGAAGGCCAAGCAGCACGGCAAAGGCAATCGCCCCGAATAAAAGCAAGGCCCAGGCCATGGATGCAAAGGGGAAGGGCATCTCTTGTTTGTTTTGGATATATATTTCAAAGGGCCCAAACAAGATAAAGGTAAAAACAAAGGTAAACGCGCTGAGAGCGGCCAATGTCAGCCGAATGCGCCAGGGCCGTCTGTCGAGCCAAAGCGCGCGTAATCTATCTTTCAAAATTCCCATTTATATCGATTCCTTCCATATATAAAGTCGCCAAAACAACTGTAAGGATAGCACAAAAGGATTGAAAGTTCAACTGTAGAGAGAAAAAATTAAGAAGTGTGAAAGAAATTTGGCTTTTTTTGGCGTGCGGCGGTTCTTTCGAGTGCGGTTGCCGGTATTTTATCTTGCAAATCCGTTGTAAGTCATGTATGATAGGTGGATAGAAGAAAGAGGGCCGCTCTCATACGGGACAGCCGGGCCGCGCGTCCAGCCAAGCATAGGAAATGAGGGATAGAAAAACGGGTCGCTCCAAGGACGAGAGGAGAAAAAGCATGGCACTGAGCAAAAAGCCGGTTAAAGGCATGAAGGACATCCTGCCTGCCGAGATGCAGCTGCGGGATTATGTGTTGAATTTAATCACCGAAACCTACACAGGCTTCGGCTTTTCCCATATCGAGACACCGTGTATGGAGAATATTGGAAATCTAAGCAGCCGCCAGGGCGGTGAAAACGAAAAGCTGATCTTCAAGGTATTAAAACGCGGGGCAAAGCTGAATATTGCCGAAGCCTCGACCGAGGCGGACGTGGTGGACTTCGGGATGCGCTACGACTTAACCGTGCCGCTGTCACGCTACTATGCGGAGCACTCAGCCGAGCTCCCCGCCCCCTTTAAAGCATTGCAGATGGGGCCGGTGTGGCGGGCCGACCAGCCGCAAAAGGGGCGTTTCCGCCAGTTTGTACAGTGCGATATCGATATCCTGGGCGATGCAAGCTGTCTGGCGGAGATTGAACTGATCCAGGCGACGACGACGCTGTTAGGACGCCTGGGCTTTGCCGGCTTTGAGGTGTGCGTCAACGACCGCCGCCTGTTAAAAGCAATGGCCGCTTACAGCGGTTTTGCCGAAACAGATTACGATCAGGTATTTATCATCCTTGACAAGATGGATAAGATCGGAAAAGACGGCGTAGCGGCTGAATTGAAAGAAGCCGGCTTCTCGGCGGAACAGGTAGAAACGTACCTGGACCTCTTTACACGGCTGGAGGAGGCAGAGGATAAGATTGCCTGCCTTGCGGATATCCTGGAGGAGATTCTGCCGAAGGAAGTTACGGACAACCTGTCGCTGATTTTCTCCAGCGTGCAGGCTACCGCCACCGCTGATTTCAAGCTGGTATTTGACCCCACGCTGGTGCGCGGCATGTCCTATTACACCGGCCCGATCTTCGAGATCAAGATGCCGCAGCTGAACAGCGCCGTCGGCGGCGGCGGGCGCTACGACGAGATGATCGGCAAGTTCACCGGCCAGGCCACGCCTGCCTGCGGCTTCTCGATTGGCTTTGAGCGGATTATTACGATCCTTTTGGAGCAGGGCTTCCAAATACCGGGGGCTGCCCCGCGCAAGGCCTATCTGTTGGAAAAAGGCCTTGCGGGCGAGGAGCTGTTGCAGGCGCTTACCGAAGCGCGCGCCGAGCGCGAAGCCGGCGTGCAGGTGCTCGTTGTGCGCATGAACAAAAACAAAAAATTCCAGAAGGAACAGCTGCAAAAAGAAGGTTATACGGAATTCAGAGAATTTTTCCGGCAAAAAAAATAAAGCGGATCCAATACACAGGCCGTCGCGCCGGGGCAGCACACTCGTCCCATGCGGGCGGCAGGCCAAACGTTATATACCGTAATCCCAAGAACCGTAATCCCAAGAAAGAAGGTGCCCTCAAATGGCAGAATCAATGAAGGGGCTTCACAGAAGCCACAGATGTACCGAAATCAGCAAAGAGAACATCGGCCAGGCCGTCACGGTCATGGGCTGGGTGCAAAAAAGCCGCAACAAAGGCGGGATTATTTTTACCGACCTGCGGGACCGGAGCGGAATCCTGCAGGTGATTTTTGAAGAATGCGACTGCGGGAGCGCCGTGTTTGAAAAAGCTGCCACACTGCGCAGCGAATTTGTGATCGCCGTGGAAGGCATCATGACGGCACGTCAGGGCGCGGTCAACGAAAACTTAAAAACCGGCGACATCGAAATCCGGGCTAAAAGCCTGCGTATTCTCTCGGAATCGGCGACGCCGCCCTTTCCGATCGAAGAAAACAGCCGCACGAAGGAAGAGCTGCGCCTGAAATACCGTTATCTGGACCTGCGCCGGCCGGATCTGCAGCGCAATCTGATGACCCGCAGCCGGGTAGCGACCTTAACCCGGGCATTCCTGGCCGACGAGGGCTTTCTGGAGATCGAGACTCCCACGCTCATCAAAAGCACGCCGGAGGGGGCCCGCGACTACCTGGTACCCAGCCGCGTGCATCCCGGCAGCTTCTACGCGCTTCCGCAGTCGCCGCAGCTGTTCAAGCAGCTTTTGATGTGCTCCGGATACGACCGCTATTTCCAGCTGGCCCGCTGCTACCGCGACGAGGATCTGCGGGCCGATCGCCAGCCTGAATTTACTCAGATCGACATGGAGCTGTCGTTCGTGGACGTAGACGACGTGCTGGCCGTCAACGAACGGTTGCTGCAAAAGCTGTTCAAGGAAATCTGCGGCATCGACCTGCAGTTGCCGCTTTTGCGCATGACCTGGCAGGAGGCGATGGATCGCTTCGGCTCCGACAAGCCCGACATGCGCTTTGGGATGGAATTAAAGGATGTGTCTGAAACGGTACAAGGCTGTGAGTTTGCCGTGTTCCGGAACGCGCTGGCCGCCGGCGGTACGGTACGCGGCATCAACGCCGCCGGACAGGCCGGGATGCCCCGCAAGAAGATCGACGCCCTCGTGGAATTCGCCAAGGGCTTCGGCGCCAAGGGGCTCGCATATATGGCAATCCAGACGGACGGAAGCTTCAAGGCGTCCTTTGCCAAATTCATGAAGCCGGAAGAGCTTAATGCCCTGGCAAAAGCCATGGACGCAAAGCCCGGCGATCTTCTGTTCTTTGCCGCCGACCAAAAAACCGTCGTATGGGATGTGCTGGGAAATCTGCGCCTGGAGCTGGCCCGCCAGCTGGATCTGATGAAAAAGGATGATTTTCGTTTCCTGTGGGTGACGGAATTCCCGCTGCTCGAGTACTCGGAGGAGGAGAAGCGCTTCACGGCCAAGCACCATCCCTTTACGATGCCCATGGAAGAGGACTGGCACTTAATAGATTCCGATCCCGGCGCCGTGCGTGCCAAAGCCTATGACATCGTGTTAAACGGCACCGAATTGGGCGGCGGCAGCGTCCGCATTCATCAGGCCGATATACAGGAAAAGATGCTGGAGGTGCTTGGCTTTACGCCGGAATCGGCCCACGAACAGTTCGGCTTCCTGCTCGATGCATTTCAGTACGGAGTGCCGCCCCACGCCGGCCTGGCCTATGGTCTCGACCGCGTCGTCATGCTGATGGTGGGCGCCGACAGCATCCGCGACGTGATTGCCTTCCCGAAGGTCAAGGACGCCTCCTGCCTGATGTGCGAAGCGCCGGCTGCAGTGGACGAAAAGCAGCTTTGTGAATTGGGGATTGAGGTCGCAAAGGGGACGGAAGAGTAGCGGTATGGTGTTAAAAGAACATGAACTCCTGCTCCAGCAGATTTACCATGAGCTGGATTTAAAACGGATCGAACTGTTTATCGGCCTGGACCACCGCGTTTTTGAGCTGGAGTCCGGCTGGTACAACGGCCATTACCATCGTGTCGAAGGGGATCTGTGGGGCATGGAGTATTATCCGATTGCGGTTATAAGTGTGAAGGGGTATTGCGATGTGGAAATCGGGCTGGATTCGATCCATGTTTCGACCAAACGGAAACGTGGAGAGGCTCTTTCCTATTCGTATGAAAAAGTAAAGCAATATCCCTTTGAAGCTTTTGGGGTAGAAGAATACCTGGACGACTATCGGCGGGAAGGGCAGTCGATCGAGGAAATGAAGCAGGCGATCCGGGCATGCGACGAAAGGGAGATCGGCTTCTCGTTTCAATTACCGTGGGACACGGACGGAAAAGCGATGTATGAGTTTGCAAAGCTTCTGCGGCGGGAAGGGTTTTATTATTAAGACGGATAATACAAACGGTGAAGAGTAGGGCATAAGATGGAATTGGAACAAATTCGGAATATAAAAAACGAAACGGAGCGCGTCAACCGGACATACAATTTCTTTCAAGAAGAAACGCGTCTGAATCATAGCCGGGCGGCCCGGGTCGAGTTTTTGACGAGCGTGCATTATATCGAAAGATATGTAAAGCCAGGTATGCGCATCCTGGATATCGGCGCCGGCGCCGGGGAATACAGCTTTTATTTCGCTGAAAGAGGATACGAGGTAAGCGCGCTTGAGCTGGCCGACGCAAACATCCGTGCCTTCAGGAAAAAGCTGCGTCCGGGCTTGCCGATCAGCCTTTGCCAGGGCAATGCCCTGGATTTATCGACCTACGCTGACGAAAGCTTTGACATCGTGCTGGTGTTTGGCCCTTTGTACCATCTCGAGGAAGAAAAAGACCGCCGGCGCTGCATCGAGGAGGCCCGGCGGGTATGCAAAAAAGACGGGACGCTGTTTTTCTCCTTCATCGGTCACGATATGGTTTTTATGACCGAGTTGCGTTATGACAACGAATATTTCAGCACGGATGATTACGATCACAAAAGCATTCGTCTGCATAATTTCCCTTTTGTGTTTTTTACGGTTCCCGAAGCCAGGCAGATGCTTGCGGACAATGGGATCCGCCTGTTGCATGCCGTGGCCTCCGACGGGGCCAGCGAGCTGATGGCGCCAGAGATTAACGCAATGAGCGAAGAGAGCTGGCAGCAGTATTTGCGCTATCATTTTTACCGTTGTGAGAAGCCGGAGCTGCTTGGCATGAGCAACCATTTGCTGTTTGTTGGGGAAAAGATGGGGAGTGAGAGCTAAGGGATTGAATTGTTAATTTTTTAATGACATATGCTTTTTAAAAAGTTTTCGGCAGAGCGGACATGTGGAGATGGTCGTTCTGCTGACGATAAAAGCCTGGCATTACATTTCGCTTGAATGAAATGTAATGCCGCTTTTATTTGGATAAGCTTTTGGTTGAAAGAGAAGAATCTGTATTTCAGATTGTGCTTTTGAATTGAAAAATTCACTTTTGCGTGATATACT
>CANSWW010000172.1 GCA_947650845.1 uncultured Lachnospiraceae bacterium | reverse complement strand
GTGGACAGACGCTGATAGGAAACCTTGATGCCGAACAGCTCTTCAAACTTCTCGCAGGCCACTGCCAGGTACTCCTCCTCGCAGGAGCCGTATACGACCAGCTCGCCCTCGGACTGGGCCGCGGCAATCAGCTCCGCTATGTAGGCCGGGTCGTCGGTCGTGATCGGCACCGACACATCGCCCGCGGGCTGTGTCTCTGCGCCGCCGGCCGGCTGTGTCTCCCCGCCGCCCTGCGCAGCCGTCGTCCCGGCCGCGGCCGTCGTCGTATCGCCGCCCGAGCCGCAGGCCGCCAGGCTGAACATAAGCGCCAGCGCCAGAATCAAAGAAATTGCCTTTTTCATAACATGAATCCTCCTTCTATATTAGTAAGGGAAAACCCTTGCTTTTTACAGCTGCTCCCATTTTACCGCCATGTGAAGGAGCTGTCAAGGGTTTTTGTCGGTTATGCACAATTTTTTCGATTTTTTTCAAAAAAGGATGGGGGTTTTACACAAGCCCGCCTTCGCTGTTTACCGCAGCTTCAGCGTCATGCTCTCCCGGTTGACCGCGTAAAATAACGCTGTCTCTTTCGAGATCCGGCCCTTGCGGTACAGGCGTTCAATATCGCTGTCCATAGTCTGCATTCCCGCGGCCGCGCCGGAATAAATCGCATTATCCAGCTGCTGCGTCTTTCCCTCCCGAATCATATTTTGAATCGCCGGGTTGGCAATCATGATCTCAAAGGCCGGCTCCAGGCCCCCCTCTACGGTCGGCAGAAGCTGCTGGGAGACAACGGCCCGCAGCACCATCGACAGCTGAATACGCACCTGTGTCTGCTGGGCCGCCGGAAACACGCCGACGATGCGGTCAATCGTCTTGGCCGCGCCCACCGTATGCAGCGTGGATAAAAGCAGCTGCCCTGTCTCGGCCGCCGTCATCGCCGTCTCAATCGTCTCAAAATCGCGCATTTCCCCTAAAAGGATTACGTTAGGCGTCTGCCTGAGGGCCGCGCGCAGGGCCATGGCATAGCTCTGCGTGTCGTGGGAGATCTCCCTCTGGCTTACGAGGCTTTTTTGGTGCGAATGGATGAACTCGATCGGATCCTCCAGCGTAATGATGTGATCGTTCAGCTCCCGGTTGATACGGTCGATCAGACAGGCCAACGTCGTCGATTTGCCGCTGCCGGCCGGCCCGGTCACCAGGATCATGCCGTTTTTGGTCCGGTACAGATCCATGACGGCCTGCGGAATATGCATTTCCCCGCTGTCCGGCAGACCAAAACGCACGACCCGCAGCACGGCCGCCAGCGAATTCCTCTGTTTGTACGCGCTGCATCGAAAACGCCCTACCCCCGGTATGGAGAAGGAAAAATCCTCATCGCCGCTTTTGCGCAGCGACTCGATATCCCGCTCCTCCCGCTCATAAATCTGGCGGATCAGCTCCTGTGTCATGGCCGGCGTCATCCGCTCCTCCCCAATCGGATAAATCCGTCCGTTATTCTTAATGCAAATCTGCGAGCCCGGAATCAGGAACACATCGGATCCTTCCAGCTCCAGCGCTTTTTTTAGAATATCCTCAATCCGCCGTTCCATCTCATCTTCCTCCGTCCCATATATCCAGGCCGTTATCCGGATTCCATTCGCCTGTGTTTACCAGCTCATAACGCACGATCTCATAGCCGTCGGCCGTGGGCCGCAAACACACCTGCAGCTCCTGTCCTTCCCGTACCGTCTCTGTCAGCTCCAGCGCGCCGTCCTGTCCAAAGATATCTTCGCCGGATGCCAGGCGCTCCTCCACGCCGGCCAGCTGCTCCTGCATCCGTCCCTCCGCCGCGTACCAGGCTTCGGCCAGGGCCGATGCCTTGCGGCTCAATTCCCGGTCAGCCCGCGCCGACACCAGCGAGAGGATGCCAAAGGTCGTGAAGGCCAGCACCATCACAATCATCAGCACCGAGGCCGTACCGACTCCGATTCCCCATTCGTTCTTTCGTCTCACGGTGTCACCTCCGGTTTTCGGAAACATAGCGGGCCGTAGAAAGCTCCGTGATCCTCTCATGGTCCCATTGTCTCTCGATCCTTACCTTTATGTAGAACATCGAGCCCGCGGCCCGCGGCTCTTCTGAAATTGTCACCTGTACTTCGTAGGCCGCTTCCGGGGCGGACAGCTCCGCCACGGCCGTATAGCTCAGCCCGTCCGGCTCCTTTGCTTTCTGCCAGCCGCCTTCCGCCGTCAGGATATTTTCTGCTTCCTCCGGCGCGGCTTTCAGCTGTTCCAGCAAATCCTGCGCCAGCACAAGCCCTTGCGTCTCAGCCCGGCTTAAGTCGCTCATCTTTGCGGCCTTTACAAAGACCTGCGCCAGAATGACCGAGGACAGGGCAAAAAACAGGATTACCACAATCAGCTCCAACAGCGCCAGATTCTTCTTTCCCGTCATCTTCATATGGCTTTCCTCATCTCTGCCCGGCCGCCGGCACATTCAGATGCATGCTGCGCCGGCTCCCGTCCTCCCCTACCCAGGTAAACAACAGCTGCCCCGCCCCGCTTTCCTCAATCCGAAAATCCGCCGCCCGGGCAATGCGCTCCCCGGCCTCCGGTATGAACTCCCGGCCGGTCTCCGCAAAATATTCCCGCAGTTCTCCGTCATAAAAATAGATCACGGTTTCATACTCCGCTCCCTCCAGGTCCTGCCGCAGAGAAAGAACCGGCAATCCGTCCCGTTCCTCCACGCGGACCGCCCCGGCCGTCCCGCCGTTCGTGCGCACCTTGTTCGCCACATAAGAAAAAGCCGCGCGCAGCTGCGTGTTCTCCTGGCTTACACTGGTCAGCTGTCGATACACGCCGGCGCCGATCACCACCAAAAGCAGGGAAAACAGCGCAAACATTCCATAAATCAAAAAAGCCAGCAGCCCGTTTACCGAATTCCCATGTCCCTTCATTTTCCTTCTCCCAGCCGTACCACGCGGATCCCCGGACGGATATTCTCCGCAAATATCTCATAGGTCACGGCATACCGTTCCTCATCGATCCGTATTCCGTAGTTTTCAATCAGGTAGTCCAGGCTTTGCGGGTAGCGCCCTTCGATCGCGTAGCAGCTGACCACCGCCTGGTTCAGCGCTTCACGCAGAAGCTCCGTCTGCTCCTCCTTCGCCGTCCGCTCCAGGCGGCCGCTTACAAGCCACAGAAGGACGGCCGCGCCCATACAGATCCCCGCCAAGCCCATAAGACGCAGAAGCGGTCTGTTTTTCTTTTTGTACAGATGCATATACGCTTCCTTTCCCTGCCATAACGCCACTTTTACCTTTTAACAAATCCCTGATCTGAGCGCAAACGTGTTGCCATTCTCGTTTCAAGACCAGATTATCTGCGATCAGGGCACTAACCGATCGACGCCATGATACTGACAAGCGGCAGCATCACCGACAGCAGGATCCCGCCGATGGCCAGCGTCAAAATCCCCACCAGCGCCGGCTCAATCCACGACACAAGTCCCTGAATCCCCTCTTCTACCTCTGTCTCGTAAATCCGTGCAACGCGGTCCAGCACCTGGTCCGTACGACCCGCCTCCACACCGACCCGGATCATTTTCAGATACAGGGGGGAAAACAGCTCCGCCTGCTCCACGGCGGCCGCAAAATCGCCGTTCTGCGCCATAGCCGCCGTACACACGCGCGCCTTCTTAGCGTTGCGTGCATCCGGCAGCAGATCCGGGATCAGTTCCAGCGCGCTCTCTAAGCTGTAGCCGCTGGCCATCACCATCGAGGTCACGGCCGCGAACCGCTGCGCGGTCTGTTTTTGCCGCAGGACGCGAATCGGCGGCAGCAGCCGGCTCCCCAGCGCCAGCACCTTCTCCCGGCCGCCGGTCCGCCACATCAGATACAAGGCCAGCGCCCCCAGCAAGCCTGCCATCACGACCACGAGCACCACGCGCCCGATGACAACGCCGCCTGCCAGCAGGGCCGCCGATGTGCCTGTCAGCCCGGTTCCCATACTGCGAAACACCTCCGAGAAAACCGGCAGTACTTTGATCACAAGGATGCTGATTACCACCGCCATCATCACTACCAGCACCAGCGGGTAAACCACGGCGCTTTTGATCGCAGACCGCAGGCGGTCCTCTTTTTCATAGTACCCGCCCAGCGATTCCAGCACGTCGTCCAATTTGCCGGCCATCTCGCCGACCCTGACCATATTGACCATATAGTCCGGAAAAAAGCCCGCCGCCTTCACGCCCTCATAGAGTGTCCCGCCGCTTCGTACCCCTTCGTATATGACTCCAAATGCTTCGCCGTATTCCGTCTCCTTGTAATTGCGGTACATAACCTCAATCCCGTCGTACAGCGGAATGCCCGACTGAAGGATCATCGCCGCCTGCCGGCAGAACAGCGACACCTCGACGGCCGGCAGCCTGTTTTTTTTCTGCTTCTCCATCTTTTCTTCTCCCACTCCTGGTGTTATGAGCGGATTATATCGACTCACACCACCGGTGTCTTGACCCGATTATATCCGGTCAAGACATTAGTATTCTCGTTCCCCGGTATAGTCTTTGGCCGTGTAGGACGAATCCGGGCCGAACGTCGCGTCCTTCCAAATCCATTCTCCGTCCACATAAACCTGATTCCACGCGTGGTACAGGTTATCCGGCTGTACATAGCCGATGACCAGGCGGACCGGAATGTCCTGGGCCCGCAGCATCGCCGCATAGAGCGCCGCGTAGTCAAAGCAGATCCCTTTTTTCTTCGTCATGACCGCTTCCAGATCCGGCAGATAGCTTGTAATCGTACCTGCCTTTACCTGCTCCGCCACATCGTAGTCATAGGAGAGCAGGCTTACGACATAGGCATAAATTTTCTCCGCCTTCTCCTGATCGCTTGTCAGGCCGACGCACAGGTCGTATGACAGCTTTACCGCGCTTTTTTCATTGGTGTACCAGACATACTGGCTGGGAAATACAAATACCCGGTCCGTATCCGGCATATCCACCTCAATGACCGCGCTGTGCAAAGGCGTATACGTTTTATCCTTTACATGCTGATAGACGCCGACCTCGTAGGTTCCGTTTCCCATCTGCAGCGGAAATACTTCGTATCGGCCCTCCTGGTTTAAGTCGTACTGGTATTTCTCGTCTCCCAGCTTTACGACCACCTTTAAACGGGCGGCCGCCTCCTCGCATTTGACCATAATATAGCCGTCCTCCGTGTGACTGGCATCAATGGTCACGCCGTTTTTTTCATAGGTCACCGTGCCGGAGGCCTCCGGCGTGTTGATCTTGATTTCTCCTGTATAAACCGAGCCGGGGACGATCTCCTGCAAATCGCCGGCCGCGTCGAGCACGGAGATCTGCGGCGGATTCGCCGGCCCGGAGTCTTTTTGGCCCCCTGCCTCTGACCGCGCATCTGCCGAGGGCGTGCCGGAACAGGCGCTTATCATACAAACCACGGCCGACAGCGCCAGCCATCGCTTCCAACCGGACATTCCTTCCCTCCCTCTTTTGTTTCCTGACCGCTGCTTCTTGCTTTCCTGGCAGAATGAAAAACATTTGCCGGCTAACCAATCAAAACCTGCTTCCCCTCCCGATACTCTTCGGACACAGCGCATCCCCCTTTTCTTGTCCATTCCAGTATAAAGAAACGCCCTGCGGCTGTCAAGAATAAGACACGATGCCTATAAAAAGCATCCCTCACCAGGAAACCGGATAAGGGATGCTCTTTCTCATACGTCCTCAATCAAGCAGGCCGGTTCTTACTGCTCTTCTTTACGCCGTTTTGCCAGCACGAGGATCAGAAATCCGGCTACCGCCACCACATACCACACCCAATTGGCCGACGATCCGCTGGTCAGCGGAATCGCTTCCGTTTCAATGATTTCAGGATCGCCTGCCGCCAGAGGAACGGTTTCTTCTTCCAGCTCGAGCGTCTCGGGTTCGGTTGCGGGCTCGGTCTGAAGCTCAGGTTCGGTCTCCGTCTCGCCCTGGGGCGCTTCGGTCTCGTCATTCGCCGTCGTGGGCGCTGCCAGAGTCGCCGTGGTGCCGGTCCGTCTTTGCGTCGTACCGGCGGGCACTACCGGGGTGACCGGGGCCGCGGGCTCCTGCGAGCCGGGCACGGCCGGAGCCTGAGGCTGCGGCTGGTTCTGTGCCGGGAGTTCAACCTCCCCGCCAAT
>CANSWW010000171.1 GCA_947650845.1 uncultured Lachnospiraceae bacterium | reverse complement strand
TAAACATCCATACTTGTACCAAAGGTATCCCGGCGGGATCCGCCGCAAAAAAGGATAGAAAGAGAGGAACCCCACATGTTAGAACCAGGAACCAAAGCACCGGATTTTGAGCTGCCGGACCAAAACGGAGCCATGCACAGGCTGTCCGATTACGCGGGCAAAAAGGTCATTTTATATTTTTATCCCAAGGACAATACTCCGGGCTGCACAAAGCAGGCCTGCGGTTTTTCCGAGCGCTATCCGCAGTTTACGGAGAAGGGGGCCGTCGTTTTGGGCATCAGCAAGGACACCGTCGCCTCCCACAAAAAATTTGAGCAAAACTATGGCCTCGCCTTCACGCTGCTCGCCGATCCGGAGCGCAAGGTGATCGAGGCCTACGACGTCTGGAAGGAAAAGAAAAATTACGGCAAGGTATCCATGGGCGTGGTCCGCACGACCTACCTGATCGACGAGCAGGGCGTTATCATAAAGGCCAATGACAAGGTCAAGGCCGCCGACGATCCCGAAAAGATGCTGAACGAGCTGTCATGAAGATCCTGTTATCGCCGGCAAAAAAGATGAAAACCGATTCCGACAGCCTGCCTCCCGCGGGGCTGCCGGAGTTCCTCGGCCAGGCCGAGCGGATCCTTGCGTGGTTAAAGGGCCAGTCTCCCGAGGCCCTGCAGGCTCTCTGGAAATGCAACGATTCGATCGCCGCCCAGAACCAGGAGCGGATCCGCCATATGGACTTAAAAAACGGACGGACCCCCGCCGTTTTATCCTACGAGGGCATCGCCTACCAATACATGGCGCCCGCGGTATTCGAAGCCGGGCAGTACGACTACATACAGGAGCATTTGCGGATCCTGTCCGCGCTTTACGGCGTGCTAAGGCCCATGGACGGCGTCGCGCCGTACCGGCTGGAAATGCAGGCCAGGGCTTCCATAGACGGGCACAAGGATCTGTATGAGCTGTGGGGAAGCCGGTTATACGAGGCCGTCCGGGACGAAAGCGGCCTGATCATAAATCTCGCGTCCCGCGAATATTCCAAGTGCATTGAAAAGTACCTCACAAAGAAGGACCGCTATATTACGGTTACGTTCTGTGAAAAATCCGGGGACAAACTCGTCGCCAAGGGAACGTACGCCAAGATGGCCCGGGGCGACATGGTGCGCTTTATGGCGGAAGAACGCATCGAGGATCCGAAGAAGCTCCAAGCCTACAACCGGCTCGGATATGTGTTCCGGGACGGGCTGTCTACGGAATCCGAGTATGTTTTTGAACGGGTGCGGGCTGTTTCTCGATCCGGCACCGGTGACGCTTCTGCTTTTTATCATAGCTGATTCCGACGAGAAGAATTTCCTCGCAGTCCGCCACTTTCTGCACATATCCCTTGCGACGGATCTGTGCAAGCGCAGCCTCAGCGCTTTCATTTACTTTTAACTCTAATAGAATAGCCGGCCGGTGTGCCCTCTGAGGATAGAAGATGTAATCGCAATATCCCTTGCCGGTCTTTTCTTCCCGTTCTATGCGGTAGTCTTTTCTGGCATATAGATAGCAAAGCGTGATTACGCATGACAGGGCATTCTCATCGTTATATACCAAAAAGGGAATTTCCCTGTCATGAACCGCTTCCAACAGATTGGCTACTATCTGTTCATCCATAGCAAGCGTCGCTTCCAGCATTTTTTTCGAGGTTTCGACAATTTGCTTTACCCCTCCCATGCTGTCCCGCGATAATACCTGCTGAAATTTTTCCATCAGTTCATGATTCGGAATACGCAGGGTTCCGTTGTAGTAGGACAAAAAGCCATATACTACCATGGCGGAGAGGATTTCATTGCGATGAGTAAGGATCTGTTCGGCCGCGCTGTAGCCCTCAAGCTGAATTTCAACCGGAATGCCTGCGACCATGCGCACTACATCCTCACGGACTTCTTCGACATTGTGCTCGATACACTCAGCGACCTCGTTCATGGGACCTGTTTCCGTCCAGTAATTGCGGCAGTTTCCCTCCGCCAGCGCACAGCAGACCGAACGCGGATTAAAAAGGCTCTGGCCGTCGCTCATATAGTAGCCGTCATACCATCGTTTCAATTCCTCATAGCTTACGCTTTTATGGGTTTCGCAAAGCGTCTGCACCTCTCGGGCCGTCAAACCAAAATACGTCTCGAATACCTGGTCATTCATAAAATTGTATTCGCGAAACATATTGAGCTCCGAGCCACTGGAGTATTTAGCGATCGGCAGCACGCCGGTCATATAAGCAAGCGTTACATAAGGCTTATCCTTGAGAAGCCCCTTTAAAAAACTTAAAAACGCCTCTTTATTCTGGCGCGTCATATAAGGCTCGCAAAAAATCGAGTCCCATTCATCCAGAATAAAAATAAAGGAGTCGCCGGTTTCCTGAAACATACGGCTTATGCTGGAATATTCCCGGCCCGCAAGCGCCGGATAAGCGTTTGCCAGGTCGCTTTTCAGCGCGAAAAGAATATCGCGGATATAATCCTCATAGCAGCTGCAAAAATCCGGACGCGTGCTGAAATCGATGTGGATTACATTGTAGCGGTTTAAATGTGTCCGGTATTCGGCTGTGCGGGAGAGCTCCAAGTGTGCAAATAAGGGAGCGGTGTCATAGCCCTTTGTATAATAAGCGCCCAGCATATTGGCATTCATTGTTTTTCCAAAGCGTCTGGGGCGGGTAATGCAGATATATCGGTTCCAGATCCCGATTGCCTGCGAAACCTTCTGCGCCAGCAAACTCTTATCTACATAAATTTCATCCCGCAATACCATACCGAACATCTTGATCGGATTATCGGTGTTTAGATAATACATATAAGCCTCCTTTGGTCCGTAGCGCGCTTATCCGATCCGTCCGCGTCGCCGTTTTTCAAGCAGCGCATCCGTATCCACCTCAAATACACAACGCTCAAACGCATTGATCACGGTGGTATCCCGATACCGGTCCCACCGTTTTTGTGCCGGATTGTAATTCATGTGCACATGGCCATGCACAAAATACGCCGGTGCATATTTATCCATCAGATGGTTAAAGACAGGAAACCCCTGGTGAGGCAGATCCTCGCCGTCGTTTAAGCCGGCGGCGGGGGCGTGCGTCAACAAAACATCAAAACCTCCGTTTTTAATCAGCGGCAGCCACAGCCGGCGGACGCGCCAGGCCATATCGGCGGGCGTGTACTGATTGACGCCCGCGTTGTAGCGCATGGAGCCGCCCAGGCCGAGAATGCGCAGCCCGTGAAAATCGTAGATTTGATCCTCCACGCAGATGCAGCCGTAAGGCGGTTTTTGCTCGTATTTGTCGTCGTGGTTGCCGCGGACGTAGAGGACCGGGGCATGAGACAGTGTGACGAGGAACGACAGGTATTCCGCTGCCAGGTCGCCGGCCGAGAGGATCAGATCGATCCCTTCCAGCTTGCTCTTATCATAAAAATCCCACAGATATTTCGATTCCTGATCGGAAATAGCGAGAATCTTCATGGCGCGCCTACCGGTTCCACTGCTGTTCCCGGGAGCCGACACCCTGCAGCCGCACCATCGGGCGGGCCGAGGGGATGAGCTCGTCAAGAACCGGGATGTGACCGCGGACATTTTCACAGAGCCAGTCCATGGTGATGATGTCCACCGGACTCAGACAGGTAGCCGGATTATCCTGGATCACCCGGTTCTGAGCCGTGAGACGGCCGGAAAACGGATGGAGGGAGCCGGCACAAACAGCCTGGTAAAGCAGGGAAAACAGCTTTTCCGTGCCCGCCGGCAGGCTGCGGGAGCAAATGACGTCAACGACGCCGGCCGACAGCCCCCACCAGTAATTGAGAGCTTGGAAGGAGCCGGAGCGATCGTCGGCCTTCCAGGAGCCATTAAGAGCGCTGCGAAGGAGCTGCTCATAAAACCGTCCCCAGTGCCACATGGGCAGGGCAATGTCCTGGAGGCGACCGTCGCGGATCGCGTAAAGGCCAAAAAGACCGGGGGCCTTGCCAGGCTCCGGTTCGCCGGGAATCGCCAAAAAGGCGGTATCATTAGCCTCGTAAAGCGCCTGGGGATTCCAGTCAAGGGCCGTGGACCAATGGAGATCAATGACGGCACGGGGATTGACCATTTTAGCGCCCAGGGCAAACGCGTTGATATCCGCGACCATGCCATAGGTAGGGTAATCCGCCGTGTAGCCGATGCGGCCGCTTTCCGAAAATATCCCGGCCAGGACGCCGGTTAAAAATTTTGCCTCGTACATCCGCCCATAATAGGTGCGGATATAGCGGTGCGAGCAGTTTAAGGAGCAATTGAGGACTTTAACTCCCGGATGGCGGATCGCGGCCATCAGGCTTGGCTCGATAAAATCGGCGGCGGTTGTAAATAAAATCGTATGTCCGTCGCGGATCGCTTCTTCGATGGCGCTCTCCGCGGTGTCCACGGTGAGATTTTCATAGACGGAAGTGCTCAGCTGGTCGCCAAAAGCCCGCTGTAAGTGAAGCCGACCCAGCTCGTGCCCATAGGTCCAGCGCGAGGTCTGCGGCGTCTTGCCGTAGAGAAACGCGGCTCGCAGTTTTTGCTCATCCTTAGGCAGCAGGCGTTCCAGAAGAGAGCGCTTTGGTTCCTGAGAAGGCTTCATGAGCAGATGGGCGGTATTGCCCTGGCTGCGGAGCAGCACGTCGTCCCAGATGCGGCTAAGCTCTACGCGCAATTCGGCGGGCAGCTTATCCTTGGCGGCGTCATAAGAGGTGTATATTTTTAAATATACAAGAATGGCATCCCCAGGCGTAATAGGCAGCTTGCGCCCGCCCAATCCATAAAACGCTTCGCGGAAGCGCAAATAAAAAGCGCGGAAATTCAGGCGGTCATCGTCGCTCCAGAGCGCGTCCGCTTCCTTTCCCATACGGGTTAGCAGCAGGCGATAGTCGCCGGGACGACTGAAAATCGCGTAATTGGCGCCGGAAATCTTATAAAAATCCAGATACTCATAGTAGAGACGGCTTTCCAAAGAGTCGTCCTTTGGCGGAAGCAGCCTGGTCACGGAGCCCATAATAACGGGGTCGTTGAAATACTTAAGGACGCTGACCCGCTTATTTCCCTCTGTGACGTAATAGTGGTTCATGTACTCATACGCCGTCACAGGATCGCGGATGCCCTCGGCTTCGTGCGCCTTGCACAGTTCGATCCACTTGGCGGCAAATTCCGTATCCGCCGGAAGCAGGGGCATGAAATTCGGCGCAAAGGCCGTCTTGCGGGCCGAAGTGCTGGTACCGACCATCTGCTCCGCAGGGATCTGAATCACACCGAGCTTTTCCTGGGTATAGAGATTCATATTGGGAAGGATCTCCTCCAGGGACGGCGGGTATGGGTACTCTCCGCGGGAAAGACGCGTGCGGTACGATTTTTCGCCGGCTTTGAGGGCCTTTTTGTAATGCTCAACGGACATGGGAGAACTCCTTATAAATACTTTTTAGCGGCCTCCGGACTCAGGTTATACTGTTCCTGGATCTTGGCAAGGATGGCTTGGGGAGGAATATTTAAGTTCTTTAAAATAGAAACGGTTCCTTCAATGCCTTTTTCAATGCCCTTTTCGATGCCTTTTTCGATGCCCTTTTCAATGCCTTTTTCAATGCCTTTTTCAATGCCCTTTTCGATGCCTTTTTCAATCCCCTCTTCTCGGATTGCTTTTGCTTCGTGCTCCAGAATTTTTCCACCCATGACAGATTTCACTCCTTCCCTTACAGAATTATACTTCAAGGCTATATGTTCCAGGACTTTGTTCGACATATCGATGATGGTGCATTTTGTATATTCACTGATGACACCCTGATTTAAAAGCTCTTCCAGCTTGATTTTAATCTGTTCATATTCCTGCTGTAGTAAATTCAGCTTTGCATCGTCCTTTTCGTATTCATCGAATTGCTTCTCGTGGGAGAAAATATAGAAAGGAATCAATAACAACAGATTTTTTCTGAAAATTTCTTCAATTGTATATCGCTGGGATTTCATAACAGGAATCGTATACTCTACCGTTCCGCCGGGCGTGATCATCCGGAAATTCAGCCAATTCGGTGTGGAGGCATGACAGCGTAAGAATAATACGGCGGAGTGTGGCAGTGTTACCGTAAGCGTGTTCCCCTGCAGTTCCCCATCGTCCAAGGCAATCTGCGTATCATATTCGAAAAAACGGATAAGCATACTATGATCGGTACTGCTTTGGCATTCCAGATGGTACTTTTTGGTTTT
>CANSWW010000170.1 GCA_947650845.1 uncultured Lachnospiraceae bacterium | reverse complement strand
CTGAACACCTTGATAGCTACATATTTTGAGGCGATGAAAAACTGTGATGCCGAGGCCTACTCCAATGTTGTGGCCGGCGACGACATGACCGTGGAGAAGCTGCAGAAAAAGGGCGAGTACATTGAGGATTACCAGAATATCAGCTGCTACACGAAGCCGGGGATGACAGAGGGCACCTATGTGACCTATGTTTATTACGAGGTGAAATTCCGCAATGTGGAGACGCCCGGCCCGGCGCTGATCCAGCTGTACGTGTGTACGAACGAGGACGGCACCATGTATATCAATTCCGGCGCTCTGGATACGGAGCTGACGGGCTATATCAATACGGTGAGCAGCGACGAGCAGGTGCGTACGCTGATTGCGGATACCGACCAGAAGATGAAGGACGCGATGGCGGCGGACGAGAAGCTGGCGCGGGTCGTGGAGTGGCTGAACCAGGGCGGTTCTTATGTCGAAGAGACGGTACCGGAGGAGACGGTCGTGACCGATATCGACCAGATGACCTTCGAGGATCGGGATGAGAAGGTGCTGACAACCACGACGGTGCGGATCCGCAGTACGCCGACCACGGATAACGACGATAATATCGTGGGAAAAGTGGAGCCGAACGAGGAGCTGCAGCGGATCGGGTACAATAGCCTGTGGAGTAAGGTAACCTACAACGGCGAGGAAGCATATGTATCCAGCAGCTATCTGATTACGAAGTAATCGAGAATGATTCACAAAGAGGGAAAGCAAGGGGGGCGTGCCAGACGTCCCCCTTTGCGGCGGATCGGGGGATAAATATGGATGTAAAAGAGTTTGATTTTGACCTGCCACAGGAATTGATTGCCCAGGACCCGTTGGAGGACCGTTCTTCCTCGCGCCTTTTGGTGCTCTCCAAAGAAACGGGGGAGATGCGCCATGAGGTGTTTCGGAACATTACAGACGAGCTGCGGGCCGGCGACTGCCTGGTGATCAATAATACGAAGGTGATTCCGGCCCGTCTGTTTGGCGTCCGGGAGGAGACGGGGGCCTCGGTTGAGGTTCTGCTGCTAAAGCGCCGGGAGAACGATATTTGGGAAGTTTTGACCCGTCCCGGCAAGAAAACACGGCCGGGCACGATGATTAGCTTTGGAGACGGCCTGCTGCGGGCCAAGGTTTTGGAGGTGGTAGAGGACGGCAACCGCCTGCTTCAGTTTTATTACCAGGGGATTTTTGAGGAGATCCTGGATGCCTTGGGCCAGATGCCGCTTCCGCCGTATATTACGCATGAGCTGAAGGATAAGGGGCGTTATCAGACCGTGTATGCCAAACACGAGGGCTCGGCGGCGGCGCCGACGGCCGGACTGCATTTTACGAAGGAGCTGTTAGCAAAGATTGAGGCCAGCGGAGTGAAGATTGCCCAGGTCACGCTGCATGTGGGCCTGGGGACGTTCCGCCCGGTGAAGGTGGAGGTGGTGGAAGAGCACCATATGCATTCCGAGTATTACCGGATCGAACCGGAACAGGCGCGGATCATCAATGAGACCAGACAGACCGGCGGACGGATTGTCGCGGTGGGGACGACCAGCTGCCGGACCCTGGAGTCGGCGGCGGGCGAGGACGGCCTGGTGGGGGCCGGCAGCGGGAATACGGAGATTTTTATCTACCCGGGTTATCGGTTTAAGACGGTGGATGCCTTGATTACGAATTTCCATCTGCCGCAGTCCACGCTGATTATGCTGGTGTCGGCGCTGGCCGGGCGGGAGCATGTGATGAAGGCGTATGAAGAGGCGGTGCGGGAGAGGTATCGGTTTTTTAGTTTTGGGGATGCTATGCTTGTGGTGTGAGTAAAAAATTTGGATGTGAGAAAACCCGCAAGAGCGCAGGAATACTGAGGCTTCGCGGGTTTTTGGCACCATTTTTTTAAAACAATTTTTGGAGTGTTTTTGGAGTGAAATCAGGGAAAAAATTGTTTGCGATATTATCAAGGCCATGGAAATTGAAATTCATTGCGATACCTATGATGAAGAATGAAGGCTTGCGAAAAGCGATTCAGACCGGGGAAGGCCTGGTCGGCACCATTGAATTTTTTCCGGAGGAGGGCAAATACCACTACGACGGGCACCGAAAATGCGGTCTTTGCCTGTCTCCCTCCCAAACGGAAGCATACGGCGGGATCTGTCCGGTCTGCGGCCGCAAGTTAACGATCGGGGTATCGCACCGCATTGCGCAGCTGTCGGATCGTCCGGAAGGATATGAGAGAAAGCAAGCGGCCGGATTTGAACGTCTGATCCCGCTGCCGGAACTGATCGGCGCGTCGCTGGGATGTTCCGCCGCCGGTGGTAAGGCGGGGAAAGTATACCAGACGATGCTGCAAAAGCTGGGGCCGGAGTTTCCGATTCTGCGAGAGCTTCCTCTGGAGGAGATCGGCCGTATCGCGGGAAGGCGGATCGCGGAGGGGATCGGAAGGTTAAGAAAAGGCGAGGTTGTATGGCGTCCTGGCTTTGACGGAGAGTACGGGCGCTTTCAGTTATTTGCCCCCGGCGAGGCAGAACAGCTTCCCGGGCAGATGAGTTTGTTTGGGCAGCAGGCGGATCGCGAGAGCCAAAAGGCAGGAACGGAAACAACAGGGGCAGAAACGACAGGGATAGAAACGACAAGGGCGGAATGCGGTTGTACGTTACCGACACAGAATGCGGCCCCAGCAAGAAAAGAATCGGCGCTCACGAGGAAGGAAACAAGGCAGCCTAAGCGGCCGGAGCCTGTTTGGAACGAAAAGCAGCGGCAGGCGATCGAATCCGTTCGGCGCGTCACCGTGGTAAAGGCCGGCCCCGGTACCGGAAAGACCGGGACGCTGGCCGCGCATATCCTGCACCTCGTAGAAACAAGGCGAGTAAAACCGTCCCACATCACAGCGGTCACCTTTACCAACCAGGCGGCCCGGGAGCTGCGGGAGCGGATTGAGAAGCAGCTGGGAAGGGCCTCCGCGAAAAAGGTGCAAATCGGCAGCTTCCATTCGATTGCCTGGAGAATCCTTAAAGACAGCGGCAGAGAATTCCTCCTGGCCGGGGAGATGGAGACCAGGGAACTTGTCGGTCAAATACGGGAGAAATACGGCCTGACACAGTCGGTTTCCCAGCTTTTGACCCAGCTATCGAATGAAAAGACCGGGAGGAGCAGGAACGATTCGCGTCTGCCCAAAGAGGTATTAAAAGCCTATCAGGACAGCCTGAACGAGTGGCAGGCGCTGGATTTTGACGATATCCTGCTGGAAGCGCTGCAGCTGGCCCAGGAAGAAGGGGAAGCAGGGAAACATGCCGATCCGGGACCGTTTTCCTACCTGCTGGTGGATGAGTTCCAGGATATAAATCCCTTGCAGTATGAGCTGATTCAGGCGTGGAACCAGGGCGGAAGGGAGCTGTTTGTCATCGGCGATCCGGATCAGGCGATCTATGGGTTTAGGGGCGCCGACGCCGGCTGCTTTGAGCGCCTTTTAAAGGATTTTCCGGAGGCGTGCGTGATTACCCTGGAGGAAAACTATCGTTCGACGCCGCAGATCCTGGCATTGGCCTGCGAAATGATTTCTAAAAATCCGGGCAAAAAGAGAATCCTGCGCCCCCATCGGCCGGCGGGACGGGACGTGCGGATGGCGGAGGCGGACAGCGAGCGGGCCGAAGCCATTTTCGTGGCCAAGGAGATTAACCGCCTGACAGGCGGAATCGGTATGCTGGAAGCCCATGAACTGTTTCCTGAAGGCGAGGGGGCGGGATGGACCTTTGAGGACATTGCCGTCTTGTACCGGACCCACCGCCAGGCCGCGCTTTTGGAAGAATGCCTGGGAAAAGAAGGGATCCCCTATGTGGCGGCAGGGCGGGAGAGCTTTTTGCAGGAGGAAACCGTGCGGGGGACCGTCTGCTTTTTCAAATCCTTGCTAGAGCCGGAGCACAAGCTGGCCGTCCGGACGGCGCGGACGCTTTTGTGGAGCGTGCCGCCTGCGAATCCGGCGGTGGCTTCCTATGAGGCGGCGGCGGAAAAATACGCGCCGCTGTTGGGGCGGAGAAAGCCGCAGAAGCTTCTGGAGGAATGGAGGAAGGACTGGCAGCTGGAGCAGAAAGAGGAAATGCAAAAGCTATATCAGACAGCGGTATTTTATCAGAAGATGCCGGAATTTCTGGAGGCGCTGGAAAAGGGGACGGAGGGCGATCTCAAACGCTGCGGGGGCAAGCAGTATATGGCCGGCGCCGTCACGCTGATGACGCTTCACGGCTCAAAAGGGCTGGAGTTTCCGGTGGTGTTTCTCTATGGAGCCAGAAAGGGCCGGATCCCCTTTGCGGGCGGGAAAGCCCCTTTGGAAGAAGAGGAGGAACGCCGTCTGTTTTATGTGGGGTTAACGAGGGCGAAGGAGGCGTTGATCCTTACCACATCCCAGGAGCCGTCGCCCTTTTTGGAAGGGATTTCGCCGGAACGGATTTACAGGGAAAAGGTGGCTGCGGGAAAAACCCGGGAGTATGGCCGGCAGATGAGTTTGTTTGATTTTATCTAGCGCCGTTTCCTCACCTGTCCGAAGCCGGATCGCTCATCCCCTCAAGCGACCGGCAGGCCGGGCCGCGAAGCAGCTGTCCGTCCTCGCCGTAGCGGGAGCCGTGGCAGGGGCAGTCCCAGGTACGGTCGGCCGGGTTCCAGGAGAGCGTGCAGCCTAAGTGGGTGCAGGTCGGCCCATAGCCTTTTTCGATCGCCCGCTTTTTGGCGCGCGGGGCAAAGGGCTTTTGCAGGGCAAGATGCACCACGGAGCTTGCGGCGTCGGCGAAGAAGGGGCCGGCGGCCGCGCGCAGATGCAGGCGCTGGGGCGAAAATACATCGTGCTGGATATCGTGGCGGTTTAACACCTCGTTCGCCAGGATCGTCGCGGCGGTCATCGCGTGGGTCATTCCCCATTTACAGAAGCCGGTGGCAACATAAATATGAGGGGTCCAGACGGAAAACGGGCCGATAAACGGATAACCGTCGTGCGGGACGGCATCTTCGTTGGACCAGTGCGCGACCACCGCCGCCCGGGGATACCACTGGCGGATCGTATGCCAGAGCTGCCGGTACGAGTCGCCGGGGTGGAGCTTGCCGGTGCGGTGTCCCAGGCCGCCGGCCAGCAGAAGGTTTTCCCAGGAGCGCAGGGAATGGCCGTTTTGATCGATGCAGAAGTACATGCCGTCCACGGGCTTGGCGTGATCGAGGGCCAGCACATAGGAGAGCTCCTGATGCTGGCGCAGGAAATAAAACCCGGGCACATTGCGGGTCGGGAAATGAGAGGTTAAGAGAATCCGTTTTGCCTGCACGTCAAACGTACCGTCCGCAGTGCGCACCGACAGCTTGTGTCCGTGGATTTTGCAGACCTCGGAATGCGTATGGACCGTCAGGCCCGGCAGGATGCCGGCCAGGAATTTGAGCGGATGGAACTGGGCCTGGTTGTCAAAACGAACCGCGCCGGCGACCGGGAAGGGCAGCTCGGTTTCCGTGGTAAAGGAAGCCGGCAGACCCAGGCGGCGGGCGCTTTCAGCCTCCTGCTTCAGCGTGTCGCTCTCCAGGGTACTGTAGAGAAACGCGGGCCGGTTGGAGAAATCGCAGTCGATCCGGTCCGATTTAATAAGCTGCCGGTAACAGGCGATGGCTTTCTGAGCGGCGGCCGCGTATTGACGGGCGCCTTCCGTCCCGAGGATTTTCAGAAGCCTGGTGTAGATCAGCCCGTGCTGACTGGTGATTTTGGCGGTGGTGAAGGCACTGGCGCCGCGCCCCAACGCGTCCTTTTCCAGTACCAGGACCGACAGGCCGCTGTCCTTTAATAGCCGGGCGGTAAGCAGGCCGGTCAGGCCGCCGCCCACGATCGCGACATCGGCGGCGGTATTTTGTTGTATAGGGGCGCATTCCGGTAAACGGCAGGTTTTCGTCCAGATTGATTCCATGAAACTACCTCGATTGAATGATTGAATGGATTGGTTTTGAAAAGAGTATGCCCATGAGAAGGACAAAATAGTATGCGATCTTGAAAAAAGAGTGAAAAGAGATGGTAAAAATAAGCAGTTTACGGTATACTAGAGGAGACGAAGCGGTGCACAAAATGCCCTGAAAATACGGGCGACAAAGGAGGAAAACTTATGTCAAACACACCTACCCCTCATATCGAGGCCAAGCCCGGCGATATCGCCAAGACCGTTTTAATGCCGGGAGATCCGCTGCGAGCCAAATTTATCGCGGAGACATATTTGGAAAATCCGGTTTGTTTTAACACCGTGCGCAATATGCTGGGCTATACCGGTACGTACAAGGG
>CANSWW010000169.1 GCA_947650845.1 uncultured Lachnospiraceae bacterium | reverse complement strand
AAGGAAAGGAAGCAGCCGTCTGGCTGCAGGGTGGATAAGATGAGGAAGAAAGTAGGCATTTTATTTGGAGGAAAATCGACGGAGTACGAGGTATCGCTGCAATCGGCCAGCGCGGTGATTGCGGCGGTTGACGAGAATACATATGAGAAGGTGCTGATCGGCATTGACCGGGAGGGGAACTGGTATCGTTATTATGGAGATACGGAAAAGATTGTAAGGGATACCTGGTGCAACGAGACGGATTGCGTGCGCGCCGTGTTGTCGCCGGACCGGGCGACCGGCGGCCTTCTGGAATTCCACAAGGGGCAGGTGATGGCGACGCGCCTGGATATGGCGCTGCCGGTGCTGCATGGGAAGAACGGGGAGGACGGTACGGTGCAGGGGCTGATCGAGCTGGCGGGGATTCGGTTGGTTGGCTGCAATACGCTGTGTTCGGCGTTGTGCATGGATAAGGACCGGGCGCATAAGCTGGCGGGGCTGGCCGGAGTGGAGACGCCGAAGGCGGTTGTGTTTGGGATGCCGGAGGATTTGAGCGGGCAGGAGGGCGAATGGAGACGGGCGGCGGAGGAGATCGGTTATCCGCTGTTTGTGAAGCCGGTGCGCGCGGGTTCGTCGTTTGGCGTGACGAAGGTGAAGGCGGAGGATGAGCTGGCGGTTGCGGTTCGGGATGCGTTTTGCCATGATACGGAAGTGATTATGGAGGAGGCGATCGAGGGCTTTGAGGTGGGCTGCGCGGTCATGGGCGACCGGGAGTTGACGGTGGGCGAGGTGGATGAGATTGAGTTGACGCGGGGCTTTTTTGATTATACGGAGAAGTATACGTTAAAGAGTTCGCGCATCTATGTGCCGGCCCGGATCCGTCCGGAGACGGCGGCCCGGATTAAGGAGACGGCGCAGGTGATTTACCGGGCGCTGGGCTGCAGCGGCTTTGCCCGTGTGGATATGTTTTTGACGCCGCAGGAGCGGATTGTTTTTAATGAGGTGAATACCATTCCCGGCTTTACGTCTCACAGCCGTTTTCCCAGTATGATGAAGGCGGCGGGAATCTCTTTTGAGGAGGTGGTGAACCGGCTGTTAGACGACGGGAAGGAGACGGAATGAGGACATTGCTTCTAAATAGGGAGGACTGCTATCGGGGGCCGCTTATTTTGGTGAACCGGAAATACGCGCTGCACGGGGCTGCGCAGCCGGAAGCGCCGGGAGCGCTTTCCATATGTGGCGGGGGGCCGGAGAGAGACGCAGGGCCAGTGAAAGCGCCAGGGGACCTTCGTATGTGCACTGCCTCGTTGAAGGGGGAAGCGGGAGCGCCGGTGCTGGCGGTGGCAGACAAATCGTACCCGGAGATCCTCCTGGAAAGCGAGGCGGCGACGGCGCTTTGCCGGGGGCTTTGCGAGCTTTTGGCCTGGGGGCGGATCGTGCCGGTGAGCGGGTATCGGAGCCGCCGGGAGCAGGAGCGGATTTACCGGGACTCCCTGGAGGAAAACGGGCCGGAGTTTACCGGCAAATATGTGGCGCTTCCGGACCGCAGCGAGCATCAGACCGGCTATGCGATTGATCTGGGTGAGGGCGGCAGAGAGCTGGACTTTATCCGGCCGTCGTTTCCGGAGGAGGGGATCTGCGGCCGTTTCCGGCGGGAGGCGGCGCGGTTTGGCTTTATCCTGCGTTATCCGGCGGGGCGCGAGGCGGTCACGGGGATTGCCCATGAGCCGTGGCATTTCCGCTATGTCGGCTGTCCGCATGCCCGGATTATGGAACAGGAGGGGCTGGTGCTGGAGGAATACGCGGACTTTTTGCGAGGGCAGCGGGAGGGCCGCCTTTTGTGGGAGGAGGAGGGAACGCGAACCGAGGTGCGCTATGTCGAAGCGGCAGAGGCGGCGGTGCGTGTGGAGCTGCCGGAGGACTGCCGCTCCTGCCGGGTATCCGGGGATAACCAGGGCGGTTTGCTCCTGACTATGCGGAGGGGAGTCTGATGGGGGCTTTGGACTGGTTCCGGATCATAGCGGCCTTTTTGGTGGCGGCAATCCACATATCGCCGTTGGAAGGCATCAGTACCTGGGGGGATCTGGTTCTGACCCGTATTGTAGGGCGGGTGGCGGTTCCTTTCTTTTTTATGGTTACGGGATATTTTGTATTGGCGCCGGGGCGCTGGGAACGGGTGCAACAGTCGCTTTCCAAGAATCTGCGCTGGTATCTGGCGGCAATTGCGCTGTATCTGCCGGTTAACTGGTACGCAGGGAAACTTACGGGGCTTACAGTGAGTACAGTACTTCGGGAGCTGTTAGTCGGGGGGACGTTTTATCATCTATGGTATTTACCGGGGGTAATTACGGGCCTTCTTATTTCTTGGGTGCTTTGGCGCCGGCTGGGAAGCAGGAAGGCTTTGGTCGCGGCGGCGGCTCTGTATCTTACAGGAGTACTGGGTGACAGTTATTATGGGCTGGCGGCCCGGGTGCCGGCGCTTCAGGCGCTGTATACGGGCTTGTTTGCCGTAATGGAGAATACGCGCAACGGGGTGTTCCTGGCGCCGTTGTTTCTGCTGTTGGGAGCGGAAGCGGCAAAGCGGCAGACCGAGAAGAAAAGCGGGAATCCTAAGACACAGGGAAGTGTTTTAGGAGGAACGCAGAAGCCAGGGCAGGTTCTGCGCGGGGAGACGAAAGAGGAACTTTTATTTTGGGGGATGGGCCTGGCCGTTTCATTGGTGGTTATGACGGCGGAGGGGCTTTGGGTGCATATGGCGGGCTGGCCGCATCATGACAGCATGTATCTGGCGCTGCCGCTTGTATCGGTATTTTTATTCGGGCTGCTGGTGCGGCTGCCGGTCGCAGAGCGGCCGAGGCTGCGGGCGGTTTCTCTGTGGATATATTTGCTGCATCCGTTGTGTATCGTTGTGGTGCGGGCATTTGCGGAAGTTACAAAAACAGAGACGTTTTTGGTGGAAAATCGCTTGACTCATTATCTGTGTGTGGCGGGTGCTTCACTGGGAGCGGCGTATATTTTCGCTTTGTTTATGGATACGGGGAGACGCTTGCGGCGGGTACCGTCGATTTGGGTCAAGCCAGAGGCGGAACGCATGCCGTGGGAAGAAGAGAAGGAGGATGTAAAACAAATGGAAGAGAAGCAGCGGCGGGACAATCAGCCGGTGGGAGGCCGGGCCTGGGTGGAGACGGATTTAGCGGCGCTTTCGTGCAATGTAAATCAGTTCAGGCAGGTGCTTTCGCCGGGAAGCCGGGTGATGGCAGTGGTCAAGGCCGATGCGTACGGCCATGGGGCAGTGCCGGTATCCTTGTATCTACAAAAACGAAGAATTACGGATTTTGCCGTGGCGACAGCCTCCGAGGGGATACAGCTGCGGCAGGCGGGAATTCGCGGCAACATCCTGATTTTAGGCTATACGAGCCCGGATGAGTGGCCGGGCGTATATGAGAACGATTTGATCCAAACGATCGTCGATGAAGAGTATGCGGTGGCGATGAATCGCTTCGGCTGTGCGGGCAAGCCGCTGCGGGCGCATCTGGCGCTGGATACGGGGATGCACCGTCTCGGCGTGGGCGCCGGGGATATTGAAACGGTGCGGGAGATTTTCTTGTTGCCGGCAATTCGGATCGAAGGGGTATTCAGCCATTTGTGTGTGGCGGGCAGCCGGACAGATTCAGATGTAGAATATACGCGGCAGCAGCTGAAACGATTTGAGGCGATGCGGGGGTATATTGAAAAGCTGTGCATCCAGATGAATCGCAGCGACAGTGAGCGGCTTTGCTACCATATCCAGAACAGCTTTGGCCTCTTGAATTATCCGCAGCTAAAATACGATTTTGTACGGATGGGGATTGCGCTGTATGGCGCCTATGAGACGGAAGAGGACCGGCCGCAGCTGGAGCTGGGATTGAAGCCGGTGATGGCGGTGCGGGCCCGGGTGGCGATGGTGCGCACGGTAGAGCCGGGGATGGAGCTGGGCTACGGCCGGGCCTGGCGCGCACCGGGGCGTCGGCAGGTGGCGACAGTGACGATCGGCTACGCGGACGGGATCCCGCGCAGTTATGGAAACGGGCGTGCCTGGGTGCTGATTCACGGAAAGCGCTATCCGGTCGTTGGACGTGTCTGTATGGATCAGATGCTGGTGGATGTGACCGGCGAAGAAGCCGACGAGGGCATTTCCGGGGAAACGGTGCTATCCAATACGGAGATTTTGGATTGGGATGACGTGGAAGAAGAAACCGGTGCTGCAGTACAAGCCGGAGATGTGGTGACGCTGATTGGCCGCGACGGGGAGGAAGAGATCCGGGCCGAAGAGGCCGCCGGCTGGTGCGATACGATTACCAATGAGCTTTTGTGCCGGATGGGCGGCCGTCTGAAGCGGTATATGATGGAGGATGCGGACGATGAACGTGCTGATAATTGATTCGCAGGGCGGCGGAATCGGAAAGCAGCTGGTTGCGGCAATCCGGGAGGCGTGGCCGGAGGCAGTGATTACGGCAGTCGGGACGAATACGACGGCGACCGCGGCGATGCTGAAGGCCGGGGCCGATCACGCGGCGACAGGGGAGAATGCGGTGGTTGTGAACTGCCGCAAAGCGGAGGTGATTTTGGGACCGATCGGGATCGTGATCGCGGATGCGCTGTTTGGAGAGATTACGCCGCGGATGGCGCTGGCGGTTGCGCAGAGCAGGGCAAAGCGAATTTTGATTCCGGTGAACCAATGCGATAATTTTGTGGTGGGCGTGAAAAATCTGAGTATGGGGGAAATGATCCGCGAGGCGGTAAGAGAACTGACTGAGAGGTGTCAGGATGAGAAAAATCGTTTGTTTTCATAACCCGGATGAGAATAACGGCTATCTGAGTAATTGGTTTTTGGCGGATTTTTATGTGGAAGAGTTTTACTATTCCTCGATGGAGCAGTATATGATGTATCAAAAAGCGATGCTCTTTGGAGATCCGGAAATAGCAAAGGAGATTTTAAGTACCTCAAAGGTCGGAAAAATCAAGGCGTTGGGACGCGCGGTGCAAAATTACGAAGAGGCGGTATGGAATGGGATGCGGCAGCCGATCGTTTGCCGGGGGCTTTTTGAAAAATTCAGGCAGAATGAAGAGCTGAAGCGTAAATTGCTTGCCACCGATACGGATATTTTGGCGGAATGCGCGGTTCAGGACCGAATATGGGGCATCGGCCTTTCCATGAAGGATGAGAGGCGGTTTGATTTAAGGGAGTGGCAAGGGCAGAATTTGCTGGGATTTTCGCTGATGTACGTGCGAAGAGAGCTGTCCGCGGCTTCTTCGGCGCAAATAAACCACTAGACTTTCCGTTCGAACTATTGTATGATAGTAAAAACGGCAGGAAGCCGCTAAAAAGACGCCGAAGCGTCCGGGATTTTTATGTATGGTGCAATAGAATAAACGAAGAACGCGACCTTAGAAAGCGCATAACTCCCCCGAAGGGGACAAGTGTGCTTTCTTTTTTTGCGCGAGCAATGAGCCGAACGAGAGCGCTTGCGCTCTCACTCGGCGAATGCCGCGAACAGCGAGGCGAAAGCCGAGCGGCGGCGAGCAATGAGCCGAACGAGAGCGCTTGCGCTCTCACTCGGCGAATGCCGCGAACAGCGAGGCGAAAGCCGAGCGGCAGTAGAACGGAAGGAGACGAAAGCATGAGAAAGTACGGACAAAGGACAAGGGCGATTTTAATTCTTTGCCTGTCGATTCTGTTGACGGCCTGTGCGGGCGCGGGAGCGGCGGACCGCTCGGGCGCAGGTGCAGGCGCGGATGGTTCGGGCACGAGCGCCGGGATGGAGACAGGAGGCGGCGAGGAGGGCAAAACGCAGGCGGGGGATATCCTTGTCTATGGCAGCGGCGACTATTCGCGCATCAATCCGGCGATGGATGAGCACGGGGAGATCAATATCCTGCTGTTTGACGGCTTAACAGCTCACAACGGTGAGAATGAAGTGGTGCCCGGTTTGGCGCGGGAATGGGAGTGGGACGAGGTATCCCGCACGTACACATTTTATCTGGAAGAGGGAGTGCACTGGCATGACGGGACAGAATTTACGGCCGAGGACGTAAAGTTTACGATTGAGGCAATCATGGATCCGGAGAACGGCTCAGAGAACGCGCCGGATTTCGAAGATGTCGAGGAAATCACGGTTGTGGATCCCTATACGATTTCCTTTAAATTGGCGGCCGCGAACGTAGCCTTTCTGGATTACATGACGATGCCCGTTCTCCCGCGGCATTTACTGGAAGGAGAGAATATGCAGGAGGCGGACTTTTTCCGGGCGCCGATCGGTACAGGACCGTATAAACTGGCG
>CANSWW010000168.1 GCA_947650845.1 uncultured Lachnospiraceae bacterium | reverse complement strand
TCTTATACAGCTCCAAAAGGCCGTCCTGATAGTTCTCCGAAGGATCCTTTAAAAGGCTGGCCTCAATCTTCGGCTCATCGCCGAAAATATTGCGAATCTGCTCATTCGTACCAAAACCAAGGGCACGCACCAGTACCGTCACCGGCACCTTGCGGGTACGGTCCACACGCACGAAAAACACATCGTTGGAATCCGTCTCATATTCCAACCATGCGCCTCGATTCGGAATGACCGTGCAGGAGTACAGCTTCTTTCCTAATTTATCATGGGTGATCCCGTAATAGATACCAGGGGAACGAACCAGCTGGCTGACGATAACGCGCTCCGCACCATTGATTACAAAAGAGCCCGTATCGGTCATCAGCGGCAGATCGCCCATGAAAATCTCGTGCTCATTGATTTCATCCGTCTCTTTATTTATCAGCCTCACACGTACTTTCAAAGGCGCCGCATAGGTAGCGTCCCGCTCTTTGCACTCATCGATGGTATATTTCACGTCGTCTTTACATAATGTAAAATCAATAAATTCCAGGCTCAGATGGCCGCCGAAATCGGCAATGGGGGAAATATCGTTAAATACTTCCTTCAGGCCCTCGTCCAGGAACCACTGATAGGAGTTCTTCTGTATCTCGATCAAATTGGGCATTTCCAGAACTTCTTTTCGTCTTGAAAAGCTCATTCTCACGCTCTTGCCAGAACGAACCGGACGGATTTTACTTTTTTCCATTGACGTTTTCACCCCTGTTTTCTTTTTTCAGTCCATGTGGCCGCCCGCTGTACACATGGCAGACCACACCACAATAGTGCATTCTTCATAATAGCACGCCCCTGTCAACCTGTCAACCATTTTTTGCTAGATTTTTCGCACCTATCCAGCCATGCACAGATCAGAATGAGGGCGCATCCGCAAGCTCGCTTGCGGATGCGCCCTTGTTTTGATCTGTATACGGCGTTTAGCCGTAGCGAGATGGAGCGAAGCGGAATCGAGCTTGCATGGCGTGCCCAGGCAGGGGAACCCGCCCCAGCCCGAATCGCCCTTGCATGGCGTACCAAAGCAAGAGAGTGTGGCCCAGGCAGAATCAAGCCAAGCTTGCACGGCCCTTGACATATCATCCCTTATCTCAGAAAACCAAATGAACTATTTTGAATCAAATTAAATTATTTTGAACCAAACCAATTGACACTCACCCCAACCAGTGCTATACTACCATCAAAAGGGCCCCCCTCGCCCCAAAACACAAATTATAATAAGGAAAGATAAAGAAAGGACCACGCCATGACAAAATCCATCGTAGAAGGCTCTCAAAACGTCGAAGTAAGCATAAAACTCCCCCCGGAAAAATCCCCGCAAGAACAGCTGGCGATCATGGAAGAATACACGCAAGTCCACCAGGACTCCCTCCCCCTTTCCCGGGAGCGCCGGGAGCTCAACTGCCTGAAGGTCATCTACCCCCGCCTCTTCCGCTCCATGAAAGAGCAAGACCTCTTCGCCGGCCGTCTCGACTTCCTGCCCATCGGCTTCGGCTGCGTGACCTCATTAGGCGGCGTCGGGCACTACTGCGTATTCAACAAGCTACGAGATATGAAGGAACAATTCAACACTCCCGAAGAAAAAGCCCGCATCGACGCCCTCTACGAATACTGGACCGCCCATGACCTAAAAGCGCTCTACTGCCAAAAAATCCTGACCCCCGATACGACCGGCCGTTTTATCGACTGCCGCCACCCCTTTATGGCCACAGCCCGCTTATCCGGCATGATGCTTCATTACGACTGGCTCTGCGAATACGGCATTGACGGCCTAAAAGAAAAAATCCGCACACAGCTCTCGCTCCGGCCCGACAACGAATACCTGCAAGCCTCCTTAGAAGCGCTGGAACTGTTCCAGACCGTCGTTGACGAACTCAACGCCCGAACCGCCCGCGCGCAGGAGACGGCTTCGGACAGCCGCCGTAAGGAGCTTTCCCTGATCTGCTCCAGCCTGTCCCTCATCCGCTCGCAGCCGCCCCAAACCTTCCACCAGGCCATCCAGCTCATCTGGCTGTACGCCCTTTTAGCCGGCTGCATCAATTACGGACGCATGGACGACATCCTAGGCCCCTATCTCGTGCGCGACCTAGAAAGCGGACTCATCACCCGCCAAGACGCCCATGACTACCTGAAATCGCTCTGGAACCTGATCGAAAACCGGCGCACCACGGTCAACGGCCGCATCATCGTCGGCGGCTACGGCCGCAAGCACCCGGCCGAGGCCGACGAATTCGCCCGTCTTGCCATCGAGGTGACAAAAGAATGCCGCTATGTCGAGCCCCAGTTTACGCTGCGCTTCACAAAGGACACCCCGCAGGACATCATCGACATGGCCTTAGACAGCCTCGGACAAGGCGCGACCTACCCCACGCTCTACAACGACGAAGTAAACGTGCCGGCCGTCATGCACGCCATGCGTCTGGACCGGGAAGCCGCCGAGCAATACGTCCCCTTTGGCTGCGGCGAATTCGTCATCCAGGGCCAAAGCGTCGGCACGCCCAATACGCTTTTGAATCTTTTAAAGCTTCTAACCATCACCCTAAACGAAGGAATCGACCCCTTCGACGGCCGGCACAAGGCCGGCCCCGTGAAGATTCCGCCCGCGGACTCCTTCGCTACCTTCGATGAGCTCTACGACAAATACAAAGAGCTCCTGGACTACTATTTTGACCTGTCCGCCGACGCGCAGTACTACAGCTACGAGGCCATGAACCAGGAGGTATCCTTCCTCTTTACCAGCCTTCTGATGGACGACTGCATTCAGCGGGGAAAAGCGCTGTTGGACGGCGGCGTCCGCTACCTGGGCGGAACCAACGAAACCTACGGCAACATCAACACCTCCGACTCGCTCTATGCCATCAAGACCCTGGTCTACGACCAAAAGGCCTACCGGCTGTCCGAGCTGGTAGGCGCCGCCGCCCATAATTTCGTCGGCTTCGAGCAAGTTCGCCGGCAGCTCCTCGCCTGCGACAAATACGGCAACGATCTGGACGCGGTCGATTCCCTCGCCAACGACCTCTTCCTCTACGTCGCAAACGGGATTCGCGAACGAGGCATTCAAAAAGGCATGCAGTACTATCTGGTTGTCATCAGCAACAATCAGACCAATACCGAATGGGGACGCCAGACCGCCGCCTCCTTAGACGGACGCCTCTCGGGCCTGTATATGAACCCGGCCAACAATCCGCAGGGCGGCGCCGACAAGAGCGGTCCCACCGCCGTGTTAAACTCCCTGCGCCGGTTTGAAGCCAAATACCATGGCGGTTCCGTGCAAAACATTAAGTTCACGCCCAATATGTTCAACCAAAACCGCGAAAAAATAAAGGCCCTATTCCGTACCTACTTTAAAAACGGCGGCTGCCATTTGATGGTTACGGTCGTTGACCGGGGCGTTTTGGAGGACGCGCAGAAGCATCCTGAAAATTACCCCAACCTGATTGTCCGCGTCAGCGGCTTCAGCGCCGTTTTTGTCAATCTGGAACGAGATGTACAAGACGAATTATTGAGCAGGGTATTATATGATGAATAAAAAACAGAATCAGACCTTCCTACAGGTCATGGAAATCGAGCGCTTTGCCCTGCATGACGGGCCCGGCATCCGCAGCGTCGTCTTTTTACAGGGCTGTCCCCTGCGCTGCCCCTGGTGCGCCAATCCGGAATCCCAGCCCCTTTGCCCCCAGCTAATGCACGGAGGCAAAAGCTGCACGCTGTGCGGCTCCTGCGCCGCCGCCTGCCCCGAGCAGGCCATCACTCTCTCCGACAGCGCCTTTCACATCGACCGCGGGCGCTGCCGGCGCTGCGGCGCCTGCGTCAATGCCTGCCCCAACCGCGCCCTCCATTTTTCAAGCACGACCCAATCCATCGACGAAATCCTGCAAGTCGTCAGCCGGGACGATGCCTATTATCAGGAAAGCGGCGGCGGCGTTACGATCTCCGGCGGCGAGGCCTTCTGCCAATTCCCCGGGCTGCTTACGCTTGTACAGGCCCTGAAGGACAAGGGCTACCACCTGTGCATGGAAACCAGCGGCCAGGCCCCGCTCGCCCGCGTACAGGAAATCTTTCCCTACATCGATCTTTTTCTGTTTGACATGAAGCACAGAGATTCCGAAAAGCTCCGGGAAATCGCGCACGGCGATCTTGCCACGATACAAGCCAATCTGGAATACATCTGCGCGCAGGATCCCTCGCGCGTAATCCTGCGCGTCCCTGTCATTCCCGGCTTCAACGACGATCCGGCGCTGCTGCGCCGGATTGCCGATCTGGCCGTTTCCCTGGGTATTTCGGAGATTCACTATCTCCCTTTCCACACTCTTGGAAAAAGCAAATACGAGCAGCTAGAGATGTCCTACGCCTATAGCTCTCAAAAAATGCTCACCCGCCAGGAGCTCCTTCCCTATGAGGAATACGCAAAGGCCCGGGGTCTGACCTCGCATATCGGCGGATAACGCGTGAAAAGCCTCCCTTTTATCTTGACATGAATTTTTCAAAGAGTTATGCTAATCGGCAGAAAGACCAACCCATCTCGTAACAGGAGGTTAACGTATGCTGTCGCAAGAGCGTCTCTACCACATTATGAGCCTGATTCATACCAAGTCCTTTGTCAGCATTGCCGATCTGATGCAGGATCTGCATGTTTCCAAGTCAACGGTCAACCGGGATTTGATCGAGCTGGAGAAGCAGGGGCTTATCAAACGCGAGCGCGGCGGAGCCGTTCTCAAAAAAATGGCGGCCACACTCTCCAGCTTTAACGAAATCTCCGTCAACGATAAGGAATTTTTACAAACCAATGAAAAAAAGCTGGTCTGTGACCAGGCGGCCCAGACCATCGAGGACGGAGAATGTATCTATATTGATTCCGGCACCACATCGACCTGGCTGCTGCCGCATCTGGCCGGCCGCCAGATAAAGCTGGTCACCGTCAGTCCTTATCTGCTGCAAAAGCTCCCTCCCCATTTCATCGGCGACGTCTATCTTTTAGGCGGTGAATTTCATCCCGGACTGAATATGAGCATGGGTTCTATGACCATGGAGCTGATTGAACGCTTTAATTTCGATCGCGCCTACCTAACCACCAACGGCGTCAATATCGAAACCGGCGAGGTCTATATCTTCGATTTTGCGGTCGGCGCCATCAAGTCCGCCGTTATGAAGCGTTCGCAGAAAAATTACCTGCTGATCGACGATACCAAATTCAACACCCGCGGTCTCTGCACCTGGGCCTATACCAAGGCATTTGACCAGATCTTTGTAAACGCCTTTCCCGCTCACCTGGAAATGCCGGATAACTACGTGTTATGCGGATGATCCCGCCGAAGCCTGCGCTTCGGCCAGCACCTCCGCCAAAACCTCTAATCTCTCCAAATCCACCCGGATATCCCTCTTTGACGCGGTATTCTTCACCACAAACTCTCCCTGCTCGATCCGGCCGGCCGACAGGCATACCATATTCGGATAGAGCATCAGGGCATTCTGCTTCATCCGCTGCTTGTCGTAGCTTTTATCAATTAGCTGCTCCTGAAGCGCGCTCGCATTCAGCCTATCCAAGAGCCTTTTTACTTTTTCGCCGGCCGGCTCCCGATCCGGGCCGTCCTTCTTGCTTTTGAGCCCTCCATGTATATCCCAGCTCGGCGGCCTGCTGTGACAGCGCGATCACAAAATTCTCCTTTTCCTTCTTTGTAAAACGACTTCCCACCGTCACTCCATAAAGCATCATCAAATCCTGCAATCTCTTTCTCCTTCATACACCGTTTCCCTCCTCGCCCGATGCTTCCCGATTCGCTTGCCACGCCATACGGCGCGCGTCTTTGCAAAGCAATCGGCTTTCATGCCATGGCGGCGCCGCTCCGCCGTTTTCTATCTGCTTTAGAAAATCCCCAGCAAGGCCAGCAGCAATGACATTCCGAAGATTCCGAAAATAATGTAAATCGGACGAACCCCCTTGCGGATCAGCCGCATCACCGCAAATAACAATACGATGCTTAAAAATCCCGGAAAAATACTGTTGAGCACATCTGCCAGCACAACCTCCGCGCCGTTTAAGCGGATGGTGCAGTTCACCGGCACATGGATGCCGGTGGCCGTCATCGCCCCTACCATAATCAGACCCAGGCTGGAAGCAGCCTGGGTCAGGGAACCAATCAGCCCCGAGTTAAAAATCGCCTCAATAAAGTTAGTTCCATATATGTATCTATATTTCAACATATAATACTTTTGACTCAAAATAATTTTATACAAGTAAAAATGAACAATATAGGGAAATATGAAAAATCAGTGGCAAAATCAATGCTTAA
>CANSWW010000167.1 GCA_947650845.1 uncultured Lachnospiraceae bacterium | reverse complement strand
GTACTTTTTTCTTCTACCCAAAGCCGTTCGCCAATATTTTCATACCGGTTTCCCGCAATCCGAACCTTTTGCGCGTCGCAGATCTCCAGGGCCCTTTTGCTGCCGCAAAAAAGATTGTCCTCTATTACAATCCCACGGTTGACCGGCCCGCTAAATCCTTGGGATTTAACGGCAATGCAGGCGCATCCGTATGTCCCGTAGCGCGGATAGAAGCCGCAGTTTTCAAATTCACAGTCATGGATCCAAATATCCTCTCCATGGCCTCCCTCGCAATGGGTAGACCACTCGGCGCCGATCAGGATTCCGGCATTCATGATATTTTCATAACGGCACCGGGCGATCTCCACATGCCCGCAGCGAAGCAGATGCCCGGCCCCCGCAATATTCCGAAAGGTCGTGTCTCGGCAGACATACCGCTCCGGCTCCCAGCATGTCGGCGCCATGACACAGCCTTCTTTCACCCAATCGGGAAGCCCTTCGGGAAAATGAATCCGATAACGGCTGATTCGATTTTGACTCCCGACCGAGGCCGCGCCGGCTGTGGCATCCGGATCCTGGGCCGATGCTTTAAAGCCTGCCGGCTCTACTTTCCAACGCCCGATGCGCCGCGTTTCCCAACCGTTTCCCCGGTACAGGCGCATCCGCGCTCCCTGCCGCAGCGGAAGCGGGGCATACCGGCACTCCGCCGTCGCCCAATCCCGTCCTCGCCGCTCTGTCACAATCATAAAATTGCTGTGGACATTCTGTCCGTCCATACGCACGCCCTCAATATGGCAGTTTTCCAGACTCACCTGCCCCGTGCATCGGTAAATTTTCCAACCGTCCCGCGGCCCTGTAAAAAATTGCCCGTCCCGCGGGCGGATCTCCAGTCGCTTCGCCCGGATATCCCGGCAGCACTCCGTTAAAACGGCAAAGCTGTTGGACTGCTCGATCCGCACATTTTCCAGGGACAAATCCTCACAGCACCCAAAAAACAGCAAAAAATCCGTCACGCCGGCCTGATGCCAGGACAATCCCTCCCCTACGCTAAGCCGTTTCGCCAGTGCTTCGTCCGAAAGCAGAAGCCGTCCGGGCCCGATGCGTCGAAAGCGCTTGTCAAACCCAAAGCCGAAGGTTACGCTCTCCCGGTTTAAGCGCCGGGTTTTTACCTCAAAGGCATTCATGCAGTAAGCTCCCATCTGCGCCTCGCAGGGCAGGCCCGGAAAGGTCTCCACCTCGATCTGCCCGCCCTTAATCCGCCGGATTACCCCTGCACTGGCACAAGCCGGTTGGCGGGCAATCGCCAGGTTTTTTAGTTTCAGCCCCCGACAGCCCGTCGCCCACAAAACAGACGGCATCCGGCTCTGGATCCGGCCGGGGTTGTCGCCAAGCAGACGGGTCAGGGGCCTTCCCGCCCCGTCCACCGCTCCCGCTAAGGTCAGGCCCGTCGCGCCGGACAGCACTATATGGCACTCTTTCCTGTGTACATCCCCGCATCCGTCGTCATGGGCAATCGAAAGCGTCTCAATTGTCTCGTATTCCTTCAGCGAATACGCCCGGGCCGCGAAACGCACCTCCCGGACCGCGTGGGCCGCCGCATAAGAAAGCGCCTCCCGAACCGCCGCCGTATCCCCGCGGCCGTCCAGGAAGGCGTCCACTTCTATAAAATCCCTTCCGTCTGCTCCCATACCTGCCGGATCCAGCTGATCCATATTTTCTCAATCCTTTCATAACCTGCCCTGCAGGGATGTACGTGATCTTCCAGATAACGCGCCTCGTTCCCTTCGTGAATCCCCGCTAATTGTCGCATCGGTACCAATACAAATCCTTCCCGCTCCGCACTGCGGCCGATCGCCTCATTATAGGCAAGCAGCGTAGCGCCGGCCCGGTTCGCCAGCTCATAGGCCGGTCCCGGCCCGCTTCCCTCGCAGGGACACTCCCAGCGAAAAAGCGGTGTGGCCCATAGAATCGACGCCTGCGGATTCCGCCTGCGTACACGGCCGATTACCTGATGGATACATCCGTAAAAGGTATCTTCCGTTTTGTCGGCCGGTGTCCCTAAAGGCGTTCCCCAGTACCAGTCATTCGAACCATGCCAGATCAGGACTATGTCAGCCCCCTCTTCCTTCGAAAGCCCCCGCCTCTCCTGCTCGTCCAGAATCTCCAGCATCCCCCGGGGCGTTCGCCGGGACAGACCGCTGGAGCCTACGGAAAAATTGCCGATATATCCTGGTTGAAGAGCTGCTAAAAGCGCCGGTTCGTAGCCGCCTCCGCCATGCGTGCCCGTAGAAATGCTGTCGCCGTAGATAAATAACTTATCGATTTTCCTCATCGACCTTCTCCCTTGCCAGCGTGTATAAGCCCATCAGCACCGATTCGTTGGGGCGGGCCGCCACCTCGAAGCGTACCTTCCCCCATGGCGTCCAGGAATAGGCCCACACCCGGCTCGTAAGCTCCGGCAGGATCGCCTCCGCGCTTTGCATCACCCCGCCGCTCAAAATCACCAGCTCCGGATCATACGCATGGATCAGGTTGATAATCCCGGCGGCGTACAGCTCCATCAGCCGGTCAAATTCCCGGCAGGCAAACGGATCGCCGGCCTGGCGGGCGTTTATCAGCGCGCCAAGGTCCGTCCTTCCCTGCCGCCCCAGCAGGCTTTCCTCATAGCCCGGCAGGCCGGGAAATCTCTTTTCCAGTTCCCGGGAGCCTGCCAGGGCTTCCAGGCAGCCCCGGCCCCCGCAGCTGCATTCGGCGCCGCCGGGTTCCACTACAAAATGGCCTCCCAGGATGCCTGCCTGAAAATGCGCTCCTCGCAACAGCCGGCCGTTGACAATCGCCGCCGTGCCGATTCCCGTTCCCAAAATCATCATCACGCAATCCCGGCTTCCATGTCCGCAGCCCCAGGTATTCTCTCCGATCAAGGCCGCGTTCGCGTCGTTTTCCATCGCCAGGGGACAGTCAAACCGTTCCCGGCACCAATCGTCAAACGAAAACCCGACCGCATCCGCATACTTGGCATTGACCGACAAAAGCCGTAAATCACGGCCGTTGACCACTCCGGGCATCCCGATCCCCAGCCCCCGGATCGTCTCATCCTCCGGTAACCGCGCCTGCAGCGCTGCCTTGGCCGCCTCCAGGGCCCGAAAGATCCCTTGCTCCGAGTAAGCAGGAAGACTGCCCTGCCAAGCCGGCCGCGCCGGCCCTTTCTCCGAAAACAGGCCCAGCTTGATATTGGTCCCGCCTAAATCGATTGCCCCGATCATAGGTCCGCTCCTTTTTCTCCATCTGCCATTGTCAGGCATGTGTCGCCGGATATTTCATACACTTCTTCCCGTCCCCCATACACCAGACGCAGCGAAAAGGCGTCTTTCGTCTCCACCCGAATCTCCGTCCCCTCTCCCTTTCGTTTCGCCGTCAGGGTGGACGAGCGGCCGGCAAACCAGTATCGTTTGCAGCCGACCTCCCCCTTTTCCAGCGCGTTTGCCGGCAGCCGCCACACCAGCTCCTTCCTCTCCTGATCCCAGGAAAGGCCAATCGCGTAGCGGATAAGAAAGAGGATCGGCCCGATCGCGGACCAGCCCACAAAATCCTTGTTATCCGCATTTCCGCTGCCGATCGAATCCGCCGGGTAATTCTCCCATATGGTCCCTGTTTTTTCGAAAACCCGTGCCAGCACCTCCACATGGTTCACCGCAATCTCGGCCGCCTGCTCATATCGGCCGCACCATTCCAGCCCCCGCACCACCATCGCATTCATCGGCGCCCATACGGACCCGCGCCAGTAGCCTCCCTCCGGATCATACCCCGGCTCGTCGGCCGCCAGCACCGGCACACGGTGAAGCCGACCAAACGTCGCCTTATCGTTCAGCCAGGCCGCAAGACGCTCCTGCCTCTGCCCCTCTGCCACGCCGGAGAGCAACGCCCAGAAAGCGGCGGCCGTCTTGATATGCGACTGCTCCATCCGGAAATTCACGTCATAATAAAAACCGTCCTCTTCGTTCCACAGATAGCGGTTCACTGCCTCCGTCACCGTATCAATCTGCCGCTGCAAAAGGGCGGCGCGGGCTTTCGCGTCTGCCGGCTCCCGGCCGTGCTCCCGCAGCACTCTCAACAGCGAAAGCAGACAGCGGGCGAAAAGAACCATCTCGCAGCTGATATCCACTCCCAAACCCAGCCAGGCATTCCGGGTGGAATTGTCCATGCTGGCCCAGTCCGTAACATACAAGCCGCTCTTATGCTGCAAATGATACTTCATGGCCTCAAACTGCTTAAACAAAGGCTCCCATACCAGAGCCACCCGCTCTGCGTCTCCCGTATGGCAGTAGCTCTCCCACTCCGCCCACGCCAAAATCGGATGGTTCAGGCTGTCTAACGTATAATACGGATGCTTCTCTACCACCCGCCCCAGGTCCGGGCGATACATTTCCTCATACGGCAAATCCGTTAGCTGAAGCAGCCGCCGAAACCCGTAATGATTATGGAAATACGAATACAAAGGCTTATCCTGGCGGTTGGTCCACAGCCAGAAATCCTCTCCGCTCTCCCTCACGATCTCCCGGGTAATCTCCCCGTCCTCTCGCTGCTTGCAGTAAAAATTATCCAGGGAGCAGATCCCAGGCACATACGGGTGGAGCAAATTGCAAAACATCGTCATAAACGCGGTATCCCACAAAAAAATATCGGCATTAAACGCGGCATCCACAAAATTGCTCACAAAACCGCTGCCCTTTGCCGGACGATGCGTATTCCCGAACAAGGTTTTCACCGCAAACAGGTAGCAATCCACCGCCCCGGGATCCGCCTCATAGATCGGCTCCGGCAGGCAAGGCCTCGCCTCTTCATAGCTCATAAGCGGAGCGTTGTCATACTCCTTCTTGCCAAAATACATTCCTCTTTCCGAACAGCCCTCTTGCTTCATCACTCCGACTCCTTACTCTGATGGTCAAAAAAGATCAACCGCGTAAAATTCTCCGCGGCCTGCTCCAGGTTCCTTTCACCCTCGCACAGAACTTCCGACATTGGCTTTAACTCACGCAAAATAGAAAACACAGCCGTAACGCCGCTCTCATAATAGGACTCCATAGAGCCGCTCAGCTTTCCCACAAAAACCACAACCGGCTTGCCGTATCGCTGCGCCAGCCTGGCGACCCCCACGGGCACCTTTCCCTGCAGGCTCTGCGTGTCCATAGCCCCCTCGCCCGTAATCACATAATCGCATTCGCGGATCTTCGTTTCCAGTCCCAGTTCCGCCATTACATATTCCGCGCCGCTTACAAACTCCGCCTGGCTCACGGCCAGCAGACCATAGCCAAGCCCTCCGGCCGCGCCGGTCCCGGGGATGCCCGAAAGCCTTTGCCCCACCGCGGCATCGATGCGGGAAGCATAATGGCTCATCGCCGCCTCCAGTACCGGCAGCATTTCCTTCGTCGCCCCCTTTTGCGGGCCAAACACGTACGTCGCCCCCTCCGGCCCCAGAAGCGTATTCCCTACATCGCAAAGCACGGTCACCCGAATCCCGGACAACAGGCGCAGCGGCTCGGATAAATCCACCTGTTCCAGCGCCGAAAGAGCTTTGCCTCCCCGGCCGATGGGCGCGCCGGCGCCATCTTTAAGCCGCCCGCCCAGGGCTTCCAGCATTCCGGCGCCCCCATCGTTGGTCATAGAGCCGCCCAGCGTCAACAAGATCCGCCGGCTTCCTTTCCTTATGGCATGACGAATCAACTCTCCTACGCCGTAGGTGGAGGCGTACAGCGGGTTTCGCTTCTCCCACGGCGCCAGCATGATTCCGCAGGCCCGGGCCGTTTCAATGACGGCCGTCCTTTCTTCGGCAAGCCATACAAAATCCGCGTCTACCGGTTCCCCCATAGGTCCGGTTACCCGGCAGGCAATCCGTTCTCCCTGTCTGCCGTAGCGCAGGCACTCCGCCGTCCCTTCGCCGCCGTCCGCCATTGGCGCCAGCTGGCACACCGCGCCGGGGATCACCCGCCGTATCCCTCTTTCGACTGCCTTCGCCGCCGCAACGGCGCTCATACTCTCTTTATAAGAGTCCGGCGCAATCAAAAAATTCATACCCAGACCTCCTATTCCACCCGAATCCAATCAAAACCGTACGGCTGCAGTGTCACCTGCCCTTCTGCCGTCTCCCCCGTAAAGAGGGAATGCCCCCGGTCTCCGATCTTTGCGGTCACCGGCTTAGACGATACGTTGACGAGCACCAGTACCGCCTCCTTCTCGCCCCGGCGCAGCGCAAACAAGCGGTCGTCCAGGAAAAGCACTTTCTGCGGGCTGGCCGGATCAAACGCCTCCTCCTGCCGGCTCAGCCCTCGCTATCAATCCCTCCATCCA
>CANSWW010000166.1 GCA_947650845.1 uncultured Lachnospiraceae bacterium | reverse complement strand
ACCAGATTCATCCGGATTGCGTTTTGGAAAACAGCAGATTTTGTGCCACGGCACAGAGCCTGCTGTTTTTTCTTTTTTACACACAATTACTACCTGGACGCGTTTGAGAAGGAACGTCCGGCGCTGGAGGAGGAGATGTTTGCGCTTTCCGAATATTGGGCGGAGTTTGATTCGTATGATTTTATCGGGGATGACGCGGATTACGCGACCGCTTTTATGAATGCGGCCAAATTCCATGAGACGTTTGGCGGCTTTACGGGCTGCTGCGGCAGCGGGGATTGGGCGGATACCCTGGCATACAAAAAGGCTCCGCACCGCATCGGGCGGGTGATCGTCGCGAATCGGGAAACGCCTTCCTTTGACTGCCTGCAACGGTGTGTCGGCCAGGTGCTCGAAAAGAAAAGCCCCTGTCTGGTGATTTCGGATGCCGAAGCCGCGGCCTTTGACGCGCGGGCCCGGGTGATCGTTACGCCACGGCCTGCGTACGGCTTTTTGACGCCGCTTTTGCAGCATTATCCGGTCGATATGCTGGCGGGCTTCATTGCGGCCCGCAAGGGCTATTCGGAAATCCTGCGTTTGACGGAGCCGGAATTTAGCAACCCGTTGGCCGTGGATACGAACCGGATCCGCAATAGTGAGACGGTATTGCTGTAAGTGGGAGGAAGTATGGTATATATTGAAACGAAAATGTTGCAGACTGAAAAAGAGGACGTAATCAGCCTTTCAAAGGACATTCAGGAGATTTTGGAACGTAGCGGGATTCAAAACGGGATCTTGACGGTGGAAGCACCTCATTCTACCGTGAGCCTGATGGCGACGACCGATCATGGATACCGTGTCTGTGAGGATGTGCGGGAGGAGCTGAAGCGCCTGGTGCCTTCCCGGGTGGATTTTAAGCATGAAGAGTCGCCGGACGACGCGGCCGGGCACATCAAAAGCGGCCTGGTGGGAACGTCCGTGACGATGATTGTCAAGGAGGGGCGTTTGATGGCCGAGAATAAAAGAGGGATACTGCTGCTGGAATACGACGGTCCCAGACGACGCATGGTTCATGTGTGCATTGTAGGAGAATAAGATCAAACGGCAGGAGAAACACCACAAGGGTGTGCCGCTATGCCGGGAAAACACGGGTTCAAGCAAGGAAGGGAGATAAAGATGGAGGAAATTTATAAGGTCCCCGCACGGGTGTGTAGCGTGCTGGAGCACGGCAGCCTAGCGGAGGGAAGCAGGCTGCCGGCGGCCGAAACACTCAAAAAAGTCCGCAATGTGATCCTAACCGGGTGCGGGGGGGGAGCGGTATGCGGCGGAGGCGGTAAAACCGATCTATGAGAACAAAAAGGATTTCAAGGCTACGGGAATGTTTCCCGGCATAGAGGTATACCCGATGCCGGCAGTCGATTTTGCCCGCTATTATTGTACCTACCGGGGCTGGCATCCGCAGAGGAAGGACAAGCATCTGGTCGTGGTGGCGGACCGGCAGGGAAGAAGCGAGTATTCGGCGGAGTGTATTCGACGGGCGCGTAAGCTGGGAAGTCCGGCAATAGCGGTGACCTCCCGGCAAACAAGCGAATGTACCGAGGCGGCAGAGTACCGCATGCTTCTGGATATCGATGAAAACGAGGCCTATACGTTCAGCGCCCAGGTGTGCGCGATGACGCTTCTCGGCCTGTCTCTCAGCGAGGCCAAGGGCTTTATGACTCGCGGGCGGGCAGCAAAGATTCGCGGGCAGCTGAAGGAATATGCGGCGGCCTTTGACGAGCAGGTGCTGCAAGCGTTGGATCGGACGGTGAAAACGATTGCCGAGAGATGGACGAAAAAAGGGATTCGCCTGGTTCAGTTTACGGGTTCTTCCCAGGAGCTGGCCGTGGCCGGCTGGGGGAGCAGTATGCTTATGAAGCATACGGGGCTGGCGGCTTCCCTGGACGATCTGGAAGGGTGGTGCCATGTGGATATCTTTACGGCGCCCAACGAGCGGATCGGCTGTGTCGTGGTAATCGAGTCCCGGTCGCCGGCGCTAAGCCGGGCCAGGGAGGTCGTGCAGGTCATGCGGTCGCTGGGGCGGGAGGTGATGATCGTCACGGACGCGCCGTTTGCACAGGCAGAGGGCGCGCAGGTCGTACGGCTCCCGGCCTGTGATTATGAGTTTGGAGCACCTTTGTTGCAGCATCTGCCGCTGGCGTTTTTGGCGGCTTATATGGGGAACGCAGGGAGAGAGGAGTACAGGGAATGAGCGGATTTTTAAAGAAATTTACATTGCGGACAGAGGATCACGGGGTACATCCGATTACCGACCGCGTACAGGAGGCGATTGCCGAGAGCGGGATCGAAAGCGGCCTGTGTATTGTGCACTGCCCGCATACGACGGCCGGGCTTACGATCACTTCGTTTGTAGATCCGAACGGGCGCGACGATCTTTCCGAAGAGATTCGGCGTCTGATTCCCAGCCGGAACGATTTCCATCACAAAAACGATACCCCGGTGGACGCGGCCGGTCATGTAAAAACGTCTCTGTTCGGAACGACCTTGACCGTGATCGTCGAAGGGGGAAAGGCCCTGCTGGGTTCTTCCCAGGGCGTGCTGTATCTGGAATTTGACGGCCCGCGCAACCGACAGTATTATGTAAAGGTTATTTCGGATGTATGACTTTTTTGTATTTGTGCGGCCGCAGATCGGTCCGCTCGTAGGACTCGTTGTATTCGATGATAACGGAATGGTGCCGCAGCACGCTTTTGATGAAGAGGACGGGGACCGCGGAGCCGAGCGATAAAAGCGGGCAGATATAGTCCGGGCAGGTGATGGAATGCAGGGATTTTTCCGTTACATAATCCTCGGTTCCCAGATATTGGGTATACAGGGAAAACAGGGATACCTGAGAAAAATCATACTGGTAAAAATTGATATTTTCCATCCGGTCATAGCGGATATAGATGTTCTGGAGCACCACGGGCTGTTGATTCAGCAGGCGAATCAGCTGAATGCGGTAGCAGGGGGCATAGACTTCGGTTTCAAGATTTTCCGCGACCGAAGGACTGGCATAGGCGACTCCCTGGGAGAGGACGCGGGTCGTGGAGGCATGGTGCGAGGCAAGAAAATCTCCGCGCATGGAGCCGGAGTCCAGCTCGGCACTGTTTTCAAACGCGTTGACATAGGTTCCGTGGCCCTTGACGGGGCGGATCAGACCATTTCGCTCCAGAATGGCAAACGCCTTTTTCACGGTCCCGCAGCTGACCCCATAGGAAAGGGCGTACTCCGACTGTTTTAAGAGCGGGCTCCCGGGCTTATACATGCCGCGGCTGATGTCAGCGGCAAGATCTTTGGCTATTTTTTGATAGAGGGATTCGGAATTCTTAGACATGCATGTATTATAACAAAACAATCCGGAAAGGTAAATGAAAATGAGAAAAAAGATAATTATGGATGTAGATACGGGCTCGGATGATGCGATTGCCCTGGCTCTGGCGATGTCCGATCCGCAAATCGATCTTTTGGGGATCTGTACGGTCAACGGAAACCTGGAGGTGGCGTTGACGACCGACAATACCCTGCGGGTGGTGGAATGCTGCCAGGCGCAGGAGAGAGTCAAGGTTTACCGTGGTTGTGAATATCCCCTGGTGTGCACCTTGCAGAAGGGGACCGGGCAGTACGGGATCATTCCCCGGCGGGAGAGCGAAGTGACGGAGCGGGGCGTCCACCGAAAAAATCTGCCGCTGCCGGCGCCGGTCGCCAAGCCGCAGGAGGAATCGGCGGTCTGTTGGATGATTCGCACGCTGTTAGAATCGGAGGGAGATATCACGGTGGTGGCGGTAGGGCCGCTCACCAATCTGGCGGCGGCCATGCGGGCCGATGGACGGATCCTTGCCAAAATCCGGGAAATCATTGTAATGGGCGGCGGGCACGAACGCTCGGGCCTTTGCTCGGCCGCCGCGGAATTCAACGTCTGGTGCGATCCGGAGGCCATGGAAATCGTCCTGCAGTCGGGCTGCCCGCTCACCATGGTACCGTTAGACGCGACTTATCATGCCAAGATGGGACAAGCAGAGGCCAAGACAATCGCCGCGATCGGCACACCGCAGGCAAAGCTGGTATCCGATTTGATCGGCCAGCGCATAGAGGGATATAAAAACGGCTACGGGGCCGATTCCGCAACGGAAGGCGTACCGGTCCACGATGCGCTGGCCGTATGCGCCGTGCTTTACCCGCAGGTCTTACAGAACGTGAAGCGCTGCAATATGCATGTCGATTTGGGCAAGGGCTACGCCTACGGAAGGACGGTGATCGATACCCGTGATTGTGAGCACAGCGAAGCGGCGAATGTTTCCTTTGCCATGGGGGCGGACCGGGAGCTGTTTGTAAATTGGGTTATGGATACCCTGGGAAGAAAGGCATGATTTACCTGCTGCTTTCGGTGGCGACAGGAACCTGGCTGGCCGTGGTTTTTAAGATTATCGCCCGCAAGAGAGTTCGGGCCGATGTGGTCATTACGATAAATTATATGGCGGGGACGTTTTCGGCCGCCCTGCAATGCCTGGGGAGCGGGCAGGTGATACGCCGGCAGGGCGGGGGCCAAAGCGACTGGGTATCCCTTTTACTGGCAGGGGCGCTTCTTGGCCTTTTTATGCGCGCGAATTTACGCTGTACCGAGCAAAGCACGAAAGAAAACGGGGTGGGAAGCACGACCTTTTTTAACCGAATCGGATTCTTTCCCTGTGTGCTCGCGACGGCGCTTCTATGGAGGGAGACGTTGGGCCCGGTTCAATGCGCAGGGCTTGTGCTTGTGCTGATCGCTCTTTTAGAGATGGTCCGCAGCCTGCAAAGGATTCGGATCCAAAATGTGACGCAGATCCTCTGGCTGATCGGCTCCACGGCCATGATCGAGTTTATGAACCGGATTTTTTCACGGTATTTTCCGGCGCCGCGAAAGCCGCTGTTTTTGCTGGCGGCCTTTTTGGCCGCCCTGGCTGCCAGCCTGGCGGCAGCGGCGGCGAAGCGCAAAGAGGGTCTATGGCCAACCCGCGAGGAGGTGTTGTTGGGCCTGGCGCTGGGCGTGCCGAATTCTTTCAATATCCTTTTAAAATTAAAAAGTCTGGAGACGGTGGCGGCCGCCGTGGTCTTTTCCGTTTTTGCCGTGGGCACAATGACGCTTTCCGTAATCCTGGGGGTAGCGGCTTTTCGGGAGAAGGCAAACAAAAGGACGGCGGTATCAATCGGGCTGGCGGCGGCCAGCATTGTTCTGATGTGCTGGCCGTCCGGATCGCCTTGAACGAATTTTGGGCCTGGTATGCTTCTCTTGAGGAATGGAGTGAGGTATGGTAGAATAATGGACAAAGGAAAGGATATACCTATCATCCACAAGAGAAAAGTGAGATCTGCGATGTATTTTAATACCGATAAACGGACCCCGAAGCTGCATGAGGACGATCTAAGCCGCTTTCTGTCGCTGCTGACGTTCCGGATCCGCAGCGTGGGATTCTGGCACAGCGACCGGGATACGCAGGCCAATTATACCTCGGACGACATTGAGTTTGTCTATTATACCATGGGCGGCAGCCGCAGCATTATCAATAACACCGAATACCAGTGTTCGGTGGGGGATCTGATGATTCTCCCGCCGGCTTCGCTGGTGACCTCGATTAACCGCAACCATGCGCAGTACGAATATTTGTATATTCATTTCAATGTGGAGCCCTACCATCTGGAGTCGCTGTTTGTGGAGCATTTGACCCATAAGACCCATGTGCTGTCGATTGGGGAGGAAAGGAATCCGGAGCTGGCACGGGTTTTGCACGCGATAATGGGAGAGATCCGCTCGACGAAAAAGGGCTACCAGAGCGTTATTGACGGCTGCCTTCGCAACCTCTGCGTATATGTTTTGCGGCTGCAGGATTTTAAGCAGACCTGGGATCAGAGCGCCCCGGGGCTGCAGGCCAGGCGGCAGTTTGTCTCCGATGTGGTGAAGATGATTGCGCTGAACCTGGATCAGCCGCTGAAAACGAGCGAGCTGGCCCGGCAGTTCCATGTTAGCGAAAGCTATCTGTATAAAAGCTTTATGAGCCAGCTGCAGCTTTCGCCTCAGCAGTATATTAAGCAAAAGCGCCTGGCGTTTGCGCTCCAGGCGCTGCGCTCCGGGGATTATACCGTGGGCGAGGTGGCGCAGATGGTGGGCTTTCATTCCGTACAGGCCTTCTGCAGCGATATAAAGCGGCGCACGGGCATGACGCCCAGGCAGATTGCGAGAGAGGCGACAGAGGAGCGTTTACAGGGGAAAAGGGAGACAGGAAGGCCGGCGAAGGACAGATAAGATGTATGCAATCGAAACGGGGGCAGACGAACGAAT
>CANSWW010000165.1 GCA_947650845.1 uncultured Lachnospiraceae bacterium | reverse complement strand
GGAGACAGCAGGATAAAATCCGCCGGGAGCGGGAAGAGGAACGAAGCATTCACAACCGGCAGCTGGCGGAGGCGTTACGGGCGGCTCAGATTGCCAGCGAGTCAAAGACGACCTTCCTTTCCAATATGTCCCACGATATTCGTACGCCGATGAACGCGGTGCTTGGATTTACGACGCTTTTGGCGGCCGAGGCGGAGAACCCGGTCAAGGTGCGGGAATACACGAAGAAGATTATGGCCTCCGGCCAGCATCTTCTCAGTTTGATTAACGATATCCTGGACGTCTCTAAAATCGAGAGCGGAAAAGTGGTGCTCAATTACGAAAAATTTGCCCTCAATGACGTCGTCTCTTCCGTAGAGACGATCATCCAGCCGATGGCCAAAGCAAAAAAGCAGGAATTCCATCTGGAAGTGACGGGAATTCGCCATGAATACCTGATAGGAGACGAGACGCGGATCAATCAGGTCCTGATCAATCTCCTTTCCAACGCGGTAAAATATACGGCGGAGGGCGGGCGGATTTGGCTGCGTATCCTTGGGCAAAAACAGCGCTCCAGCCAGTATGAGCGCATCCGCATCGAGGTGGAGGACAACGGATACGGCATGACGCCGGAATATCTGGAAAAGATCTTCGACGCGTTTACCCGGGCGGAAAACAGTACGACGAACAAGGTACAGGGTACCGGGCTTGGCATGGCGATCACCAAGAGCATTATCGAATTGATGGGCGGTACCATCGAGGTATTCAGCGAAGTGGATCGTGGCTCCCTCTTCCGAGTGGAATTGGAGCTGCGCATTCTGGAGGGGCAGACGGACAAAGCATTTTGGGAGAAGAGGGGGATTTCCCGCATTGTAGCGATCTGCGGCGATGAGGAGAGCTGCGGAAACATACGAACCTTGATGGAGGAGACGGGCGTGCGGCTGGACGTCGCCTCCAGCCTGGAGCAGGGGATCGCTCAGCTTCAGGACTGCGGCGAGGACTGCCGGCTCGTCCTTCTGGACTGGGAGGCGCACGGTATAAAGGCCGTGAGAGAGCTGCATGCAATGCTTGCGGATCGTGTTCCCCTTCTGCTGCTGGCCGAATTTGACGCCCAAGGAACGGGAGAAGCACTTGCGATTGGGCATACGGAGGTTCTTGCCAAGCCGTTTTTTGTCTCGGCGTTTCAGGAGAAGGTTGCGCAGATGTGGGCGGGACCGGCCAGAGGACAAGAGCCGGAGGCGGCGCCGGCCGACGATTTAAAGGGCCTGCATTTCCTGGCCGCGGAGGACAATGAAATCAATGCCGAGATCCTGAGCGAGCTGCTGGAGGTGGAGGGGGCGACCTGTGAAATTGTCGAAAACGGCCGTTTGGCGGTGGAGCGTTTTAAGCAGGCGGCTGTGGGCGAGTTTGACGCGATTCTGATGGACGTGCAGATGCCCATGATGAGCGGCCATGAGGCGGCGAGGGCCATACGTGCTCTGTCGCGAAGCGACGCGGGGAGCATTCCGATTATTGCCATGACCGCAAACGCCTTTGCCGAGGATGAGAAAGCGGCGCTGGATTCCGGTATGGATGCCCATGTGCCCAAGCCTATAGATATGGAACAATTAAAGAGGGCGCTGGCCGATCGAATCAAACCAAAAACAAACTAAGAGGAGCTGTTATGAAAAAAATAAAATATAGAAGGATTAGAAACGGAAGCATGATCTGCCTGGCGGCGATTATAATGCTGTTGCTGACCTCCTGCGCAGGCAATAAGGATCCAAAAAACCTGATTCCGCAGGAGACGGGCAGCGATCGAGTGGTCAATCTGTTCAGTCCCATGGAAAAGATTGATCCGAACGCCAGAAACGTCGCCCGAAGCGCGTCCGATCAGACGATCGTCATGGCGGAGGAGCAGCTGGGTGTGACAGTTGCGTACAATACCTATACGGCGGAGGACTATCAGGACAAGACCTACGATGACGTCGTTCTGGAGCGGGCGCGCAATAATATGGACGATCTGTATCTGTTGAATCCGGATACGGTTCTTATACTGGGCGAGGAAGGGAAGCTTAGAGACCTCTCCGGGCTTGAGAGTGCGAAGAATCTGCGGGAGATCATCCTGACTGCCAATACGGTGGAGGGAAAGCTGGTCGCAATCCCGCAGGAGGTGGTGGCCTACGGCCTGTTTGTCAATGTCGAGCTCTTTCAAAAATACGATTTGGAACTGCCGAATACACCGGAGGAATTTTTGGAGTGCTGCCGCGTCTTTCAAGAGAACGGTATAGAAACGCCGATCGGCGCGAACCGCTGGTGGCTCGAGACCTTTGTCTTTGCGCAGGCTTATGCGGATCTGTATAATGGCGGGAATACGGAGGCGGAAATCGCGGCGCTTAACAGCGGGGAAGCCCGATACAGCGATTATATGCGTTCCGGGTTTGAATTCCTTCAGGTGCTGATCGACCGGGGATATATTGATGCCGAGAAAGCCGCTGTCAGTGAGGCGATCGAAGCGGAAGGGCCGGATTTTTTGGCGGGAAAAACGCCGATTGTCATGGCCTACTGGGGCGCGGCGAATACGGAGACCGCCTATGGCAAAACCGATTTTGAGATGCAGGTGATCGGTTTTCCCAGCAGTCGGGGACAGATGCCCGTCATGCCGATGACCGGATTCGGGATCGGCGCGGAGGCGGAGCATGCGGAGGACGCCATGCGTGTCCTTGATATTATCGTGTCCGACGAGGCGCTGCAGGTCTACTCGGAAACCAATCGGGTGATATCCCCTTCCAAAAATGTGAAGGTGGACTGCGTTCCCGCCCTGCAGCCTCTCAATGACCGGATCGAGGAGGGCGTCTATGTCCTGGGCTCCAATGCAGGAATGAAAGTGGAGCAATGGGGAAACACCTGCCGGATTGTGAGAATGCTGTTAGGCGGCGCAACCGTTGACGAATGCATGGAGGCCTTTGACAAGCTTCAGGACGCGTCGCTTGGCGGGCCGTGAGAAGGTAAGAATGCCGCATCATTTTTCCGTCCGGCTAATATGTTAAAAAGTTGTTTCTTTTATGAAACATTTATAACGCAGATGTTAAAGATTTTCCAACCTGGATCGCTATAGAAGGTTAAGAAAAAAGTAAAACATTCTCTTTTAATCCTGTTTATAATGGGCATGAATCAAAATGCAAAATAGTAGCAGGAGAGGAGACAGAATGGATACGTTAAAACGATTTTTAGCCATTTGCTTATGCTTGTGCATGCTGATCCCGATCGCGGGCTGTGGCGGAAACGAAGGCGGGGCCGGGGACGATAGCCGGACGGCCGGGGACGATTTTGTCTATACGGCCGAATTTAAAGAGCTGGCAAAGAGCTCCGTGGGAACCATTGCCCTACGGGGAAGCCAATTATATTATTTGGAATGGGGCGATGAAAACAGCAGTGTCATAAAACACCTTGATATGGATACGCTGGCCGGGGAGGAGATTCCGTTTCCGTTAGGCGAGCAGGAAAGCATAAACTGTATGCAGGTGTCAGAGGACAAAAGCCTGCTGCTGCTTCTTAGCGTATGGGACGAAAGCAACCAAAGCCAGAGCTTTTTTTTGGTAAAAACCGATGCGTCCGGTACGGAAACCATGCGACAGGATGTTACACAGCTGCTGACCGGGGGCGGAAGCGAGGGTGGTGACAGCATCTTTGGCTATCCGGAATCCATGCAGACCGATGCGGCAGGAAATATCTATATCCTGGTGAGCGGCATGGAGGAGAAGGTGATCGTGCTGGACAGCCAGGGCGGCCGGCTGTTTGAGCTCACCAATTCGACCTGGGTGCAGGGGATGTGCCAAGACGGCGATGGGCGTGTATTTCTTTTGACCCAGGATGACAGCGCCGGGCAGAATACGTATATGTTGCAATTTATAGATCCGCAGGCCAAAAATTTTGGGGAAAGCCTGAAAGGGATCCCGGGCGGAAACGGCGGCATGTCGTGTGCGGCGGACAACGAGGGAGGGATATTGGTTTCTTCCGGCAACAGCTTATACCGGTATGATTTGGAAGCAAAAACCTGTGAGCCGATTTTGAACTGGCTAAACAGCGATGTCAATCCCGATCAGCTGAGAGCCTTTGCCCAGCTGGAGGACGGAAGGATTTTTGTCCTGACAAGCGACTATATGCAGGAGGAGCCGACGCTGGAGGCGGTATATCTGACGAAAACGCCGGCCAGTGAAGTGAAGCAAAAGACGATCCTGACGTATGCGACGTTGTATCTCGGCTACGATGAGCGTTCCGAAATCATTCATTTCAATAAGACAAGCGATACCTGGCGGATCGAGGTAAAGGAGTATGGCGCCATCGATTATGGGAATGAGGAGTACAAAGACGGACTGGCTCAGCTAAACAGCGATATTGTATCCGGCAATCCGCCGGACCTGATTAATCTGAACGGCCTGAATGTGGACAATTATATTGCCAAAGGGATTTTGGCGGATCTCTATCCGCTGATGGAGCAGGATGCCTCCCTGAGAAAAGAGGATTTCGTGACCAACGCCCTGCGCATCTATGAGCGGGACGGCAAGCTCTACGGGCTGTGCCCTTCGTTTATGGTGCGGACCCTGGCCGGAAAGGCAGAGGACGTAGGCGGCCGGGACGGCTGGACGCTGGCGGAGCTGCAGAGCCTGCTGGCTTCTAAGCCGGCCGGGACCGAGCTGATCGAATATGCCAGCCGGGAGGGGATTCTGAGTATACTGGTGAGTATGGGGCTGGATTCGTATGTGGACTGGACAGCCGGCAGTTGTTCGTTTGACAGCGAGGATTTCCTTTCCCTGCTGGAATTTGCTGGCCGGTTCCCGTCGCAGGATACGCTCAATTATAACGACGCGGAAGAGACATATGCCAAACTAAAGGAAGGGAAGCTTCTTTTACAGGAGAATGTGGTGTCCTCGGTGATGGATTATCTGTACCAGGACGCAATGTTCGACGGCAAGATGGCCTGTGTCGGTTTCCCGACCGCCGACGGAAGCGCCGGTTCGTATCTCACCGGCCGGCAGGCCGTCGGTATCGCCGAAAAGTCCGCCAACAAAGAGGGCGCATGGATGTTTTTAAGCATGCTTTTGGGAGAAGAATACCAGGATACCTTTGATATGGACGGCCTGGCGCTGCGGACAAGCTCCCTGGAAAAGCAATATGCCAAGGCGATGGAGAAGGACGAAAACAGTATGGGGGCCGTGATGATATCCGGCGGCGATTTTACCTATGAGGTGAAGGCGGCGACCCAGGAGCAGATCGATGCGCTGCGCCGTCTCGTGGATACGGCTCGGCCGGGAAAAAATACCGATACGGAAATTTTAAATATTATTATAGAGGAAGCAGGGCCGTATTTTGCCGGGCAGAAAACGGCGCAGGAGGCGGCGGACATTATCCAGAGCCGCGTACAGATTTATATCAGTGAAAATCAGTAAGCTTTGACAAAATCCCTTATCATTAGAGATATAGGAAGTGGAATTATCAGGGAATATTAAGGAAAAAGTAAGGAACTCGCACAGGGAAACGTATATAATGGACGTATCATTAAAGGAGGAACAAAGATGAAACGTTTATTAGCAGGGCTGCTATGCCTGGCCATGATGCTTTCCCTGGCGGGCTGCGGCAGTGAGGAGAGCGGCGGCGCGGACACCGGCAAGGATTACGTCTACGTGCCGGAGTATAAGACGCTGGAGGGCGTAGGGTCCTTTGGCGGCGGCAGTACGGTGGTCCGGGACGGAAAGCTGTACTTCCAGTCCTGGAACTGGGATGAAGAAACGGGAATAGGTACGAGCGAGATTTGCTCTCTGGATGTAAACAGCCTGGAGACGACGGTGCTTTCTCAGATGCAGGATAGCAATGAGAATGTCCAGCAGCTGGCCGTGCTGGAGGACGGAAGCCTTTTGAAGCTGGTGAACACCTACACAGAGGACGGGATTACATCCTGGTTTTTGGCAATCATGGATGCTTCCGGCAATGAGACGATGCGCCAGGATATCTCCGTAGCGGTCATGGAGGGAATCAGCGCGGAGTGGGGCGCCTATCCCCAGGACATGAAGGTGGATAAGGACGGGAACGTCTACCTCCTTTTAAGCGGAGAGGACGAAAAGGTCCTCGTACTGAGCGCCCAGGGGCAGAAGCTCTTTGAGGTAGCATTAAGCTCCTGGTCCCAGGGACTGTGCAGCAGCAGCGACGGACGCGTCTTTATTCTGTGTTACGACATGGGCGAGGGCGGAGGCGGCTATATGCTGCAGCAGGTGGACCCGACTACGAAAGCGCTGGGGGAAACCTACAAGGGGATCCCGAATGCCAATGGCAGCCTGCGTATCGTGTCCGGCGGCGAGGATGAATTCTTAGTCTCCAGCGGCAACGTGCTGTACAG
>CANSWW010000164.1 GCA_947650845.1 uncultured Lachnospiraceae bacterium | reverse complement strand
CCGTCGTACGTCATACAGTCACATACAGAAAATGAAAACCATTGTCCCTCTGAAAACCCCCGCGAAAATTTGGAAAAAATCGGTTGTGAGAAAAGCCGGAATCCTTTATAATAGAAAATATAGATACATAACGAGGATAAAACGCGTCTGAAACAGCGATAGGTATTCGGATAGCAACAGCGGTAAAATGCCTGGAGAGGAGAAGAGGATGGAGAAAATCCGCGTGTGTTCCAAGGAGGAAAGAGGGCCGTTCCCCTGTCTTTTGGGGGCAACAGCCCGGGGGGACAGAACCTGCTTTACCATTATGGCGGCGAGAGAGGAGCCTGCCGCCTTGCTTCTATATGAAAGGGGAGCAGATAAACCGCTTGCCCGCCTGGATTTTCCGACAGAAGGCTGGGGAAATTTGCGGCAGCTGTGCGTGGAGGGGATTGACCGGGAAAAAACGGAATACTGCCTGGAAATCGGCGGCAGAGAGACGGCCGATCCCTATAGCCGCCTCGTCTACGGGCGGCCGGAATTTGGCAAGGGACTTTCCCAACCTGAAATGCATCCGTACGGTGGAGGGCAGCGACCTAAAGCAGAATCCTGGCGCGAGCGGTCCCAATCCCAAAAGCGCGGGCCTCAGTCAACCGAAAAAGCCCCTTACCGCGTGTATCCGCTGCCCGAAGAGGCGCCCTCGCCCCTTCGCAGCGGTTTCCTGGCCGACGACTATGACTGGGAAAGCGACCGGCCGCCGCGCCATCCCTGGAACAAAAGCGTCCTCTACCAGCTGCATGTAAGAGGCTTTACCATGGAGGATTCCGCCGGAGTGAACGCGCCTGGGACGTTTGGCGGGCTGATGGAGAAGATTCCGTATCTGAAGGAGCTGGGAATTACGGCCGTCGAGCTTTTGCCAATCTGCGATTTTGACGAGAACGGTATGGCCGGCCCGGTCAATTATTGGGGCTATACGGGCGGCTATCTGTTTGCGCCCAAGAGCGCCTACTGCGATCCGTACTGCGAAAAGCCGGCCGACGTCCAGTGCAAGGACATGATAAAGGCCTTCCATCGGGCGGGGATTGAGGTGCTTTTGCAGGTGTATTTCCCGGAGGAGACAAGCCCGGAGCTGGTGAGCCAGGTGCTGCGCTTCTGGACGTTGGAATACCATGTGGACGGCTTTGGCGTGATGGGACGTTTCCTGGGGAGGATGATTCAGCAGGATCCGGTGCTTTCCGGGCAGAAGCTACTGCACTACGGCTGGGACGGGGAGGATTGTCCCACCTCACCGGCACAAGTGGATACCGGTTTTACGGAATCGATGCGGCGCCTTTTGCGGGGGGACGAAGAGCAGGTGTCGGCCCTGGCGCACTACATCCGGCACAATCCGGCCAAATGGCCGCCGATCCATTATATAGCGGAGACAAACGGGTTTACGCTCAAGGATCTGGTTTCCTATGAGACCAAGCACAACGAGTTAAACGGCGAGAATAACCGCGACGGCAGCTGGTACAATTTCAGCGACAATTGCGGGCAGGAGGGGCCGGTAAACGACGAGAAAATCCATGCGCTGCGTCTGAAGCAGCGCATGAATGCCCTGCTGCTGGTATTTTTGAGCCAGGGCGTGCCGCTTTTGCAGGCCGGGGACGAGATGGGGCATTCCAAGGGCGGAAATAATAATTCCTGGTGTCAGGATAACCGGATCTCCTGGCTTTCATGGGAGCCGGCCGAAAAAGAGGACAAGGCGTTCTGGGAATTTACCAAAGAGCTGATCGCGTTTCGACGGGCGCATCCGGTATTTCACCAGCCGTCCGAGCCCCAGTGCTGTGACTATATGGCAACGGGGATGCCGGATTTATCGATCCACGGCGTCCATCCGTGGCTGCCGCAATATGAGAACTTCCGCCGCCAGCTGGGCGTTCTGTACAACGGGGCTTACGGTATCAGGGAGTCGGGAGAGAAGGACGCCAGTTTTTATGTGATGTTCAATTTCCACAACGCGGCTCATACCTTTGATTTGCCCAAAGCGCCGGGCGGCGGGCAGTGGTGCGTGAGGCTGGATACGGCCCGCCGGGGATTTTTGCCGGAGGGAAAGGAAGAGGCCGTCGACGGCAAAGCCCTGGAGCTGGCGCCGCGTTCGATTGTCATTTTAATCGAGAAAGACAGAGAGAAGCCGAATGGAAAGAAACGAAAAAAGACGCGGGCTTAACGGGGCGCAGCTGAAATGGATCGCCTTTGGCACAATGGTGGCGGACCATGCGGCGGTGATGCTTGTGGAGGAAGCGAATACGCTGTATTGGCCGATGCGCCTGATCGGGCGTCTGGCGTTTCCGCTGTATTGCTTCTTGCTGGCGGAGGGCTTCTGCCACACCCGCAGCGCAGGGCGGTACCTGGGACGCCTGGCGGTCTTAGCCGTGATCTCGGAAATCCCCTTTAATCTGTTAAACAGCGGGACTATAACGGATCCCGCGCACCAGAATGTGATGTTTACCTTGTTTTTGGGCCTGCTCGCCCTGTGGGGCAGCGTGCGTTTTTACAATCGGGGCCAGACGCCCTGGGCGGTTCTGTGGTGCGCGTGTATGGCGGCGCTGGCCTGGGTGTTTCAAACCGATTACGGCTGGGCAGGAGTTGTGCTGATCGTGGTACTGTATTGGTTTCGCGCAAACAGGGGGCTGCGGGCCTTTGCCGGCTACATGACGCTGATGCTGGGGGTCAATCCGGCGGAAATAACGGCATTATTCAGCTTTGCGCTGATCGAAGCCTACAACGGGGAGCGGGGCGGCGGCCGGTGGCAGCAGTTGTTTTATCTGTCCTATCCGCTTCACATCCTCGTATTGTGGGGCATATCCTTGCTTTTGTAAATTCTTTCCACATATTCCATGCGGCTGCTCATGTTTTGCAGCAGCAGGTCGGCCAGCGTGAGGGCCGTCATGGCCTCCACGACGACGACGGCCCGGGGGACGATCAGCGGATCGTGACGCCCCCGGATGCTGAGGGAGACGGGGTGTCCGTCCCGGTTTACCGTTTCCTGCAGGGCGGCAATCGAGGGCGTGGGCTTGACGGCAGCGCGTACGATCAGGCGCGAACCGTCGCTGATGCCGCCGAGGATACCGCCGGCATGGTTGGTTTTCTTGGCGATTGCCAGGTTGTGATCGGCATCTCCGGTGAAGGCGTCGTTATTGGTAAGGCCGGTCGCGCGGGCGGCCGCAAAGCCGTCGCCGATCTCGACGCCTTTTACGGCGCCGATGGAGAGGAGCGCTTTGCCAAGGCAGGCGTCCAGCTTGTCGAAAACCGGCTCTCCGAGCCCGGCCGGCAGGCCGTCCGCGACGCATTCGATGATGCCGCCGGCCGAATTGTGGTCCCGCATGCATTCCTGTATGTATGCTTCGGCGCGCAGGGCGGCCTGGGCGTCGGGCAGGGCGAAGGGATTGCGGCGGATTTCGGCCGCGTCAAAGGCAGCCGGATCGGCCGTGACCGGTCCGATCGCGGCGGCATAGGCCCCGACAGAGATGCCCAGGTGCGCGAGGAGCTTTTTGGCGATGGCGCCGGCGGCGACGCGGCCGATGGTTTCACGGCCGGAGGAGCGGCCGCCTCCGCGGTGGTCGCGGAAGCCGTATTTCTGGTCAAAGGTATAGTCGGCGTGCCCCGGCCGGTAGGTGTCTTGCAGCTGAGAATAATCGGCGGATCGCTGGTCCTCGTTATAGACGATTAAAGAGATGGGCGTCCCGGTGGTGACCCCTTCAAAGACGCCGGAGAGGATCGTGACCAGGTCGCGCTCTTTACGCGGAGTCGTGTAGGCGCTGCTTCCGGGACGGCGAAGCGCAAGATAACGCTGGATATCGCCCTCCGATAAGGGAAGCCCGGCCGGGCATCCGTCTACGACGACGCCGATCCCCTTGCCGTGTGATTCCCCCCAGGTGCTGATGGTAAACAATTTTCCGTAAATCGAGCCTGCCATGAAAGTCTCCTCTCTATTGCCTGTGTTCTCAGGGCATTTTACGCGCCGTTCAGGTATTTCCTTATTATAATTATCCAAATCATAGCATAAGAACAGGAAAGCCGCAAGGCTTTCCCTCAAACCGTATTCAAAGTCCCCGCTAAAAACTATTGAGCTTTTGCCGAGAGTAGGGTATACTGTAGAAGCAAGCACAAGCTTACATAAAACAGGATAATTTTGCCATATCGGCGTACGCCCTTGCGGTGAAAAGCTCCCACAAAATGACAGGAAAGCGGACCGAAAACAATGGGAAAAACAAAATGGAAGAAAAGGGATCTGGCAGCGCCGGCGCTGTTTTTGGCGGCGCTTCTTTTGCAGCTTTTGGCGCGGCAGTCGGCGGCCTTTGCACAGGTGTACCGGACGACCGTCTATCGGCTTTTAGTGGAGACGCTGGGCCGGCTTATGTCGCTGCTGCCGTTTTCCTTTGTGGAGATCGGTTTATATCTGTTGCTTTTGTCGGCGGCCGGCAGTCTGGTCTGGCTCGTATGGCGCCTGGTTTGCCGGAGAGAGAAGTGGCGCCAGACGCTTATACAGGCGGTCCGGGCGGTATTGTTGGCCGTGGCGGCCCTGTTTTTTGCATATACGGTGGGATGCGGCATAAACTATCACAGCCGGGCCTTTTCGGCGGAGGCCGGTTTTGTGACAGAGCCCTCCTCCCGCGAGGAGCTGGCCGGCTTGTGCCGCGCTCTGGTAGAAGAAATCAACGAAGCGGCGGCGCAGATTGAGACAGATGGGGACGGCTGCCTGCTTTTGCAGGGAGAATATAAGGAGACGGCCCGCCGGGCTATGGCGGCCGTGGGAGAGATATACCCCAGTCTGAGCGGGTTTTATCCCCGGCCGAAGGGGCTTCTGATTTCACGGATCTTGTCGGTGCAGAAAATCGAAGGAATTTATTCGCCGTTTACGCTGGAGGCCAATTATAATCAGGAGATGCCGGCGGTCAATATCCCGGTGACGATGTGCCATGAGCTGTCCCACCTGCGCGGATTTATGCGAGAGGACGAGGCGAATTTTATTGCGTATCTGGCCTGCCGGGAATCGGGCGATCCGCAGTTTGTGTACAGCGGGGCGATCCTGGCCTTTATTCACAGCGGCAACGCGCTCTACGGGGACGGCGGGCAGGAGGAATATTGGGAGATTTATGACAGCCTGTGTGAAACGGCCAGGCGGGATTTGAGCCGGGACAGCGCGTTCTGGCGGCAGTTTGACGGCAAAGTGGCCGAGGTGTCCAGCCAGGTAAACGACGCTTACCTGAAGGCAAACCGCCAGGAGGACGGCGTGAAAAGCTACGGCCGGATGGTGGATCTGCTTTTGGCGATGTACAGGCAGGGAGGGCAGTAAAAATGACCAGGAAAATGCTGTTTATTTTCAATCCGCACGCGGGAAAATCACAGATTAAAAATAGACTGATGGATATTATCAACCTTTTTATCCAGGCCGGCTTCAAAATCCAGGTGTACGCGACGCAGGGCAACGGGGACGCGGTGCGCGCGGCGGCGGCCTATGGCCGGTATGTGGACTGCGTCGTCTGCAGCGGCGGCGACGGTACGCTCAACGAGACGGTGTGCGGCCTGATGCGGCTCAAAAAGCGTCCGGTCATCGGCTACATCCCGACCGGGACCACCAATGATTTTGCCTATACGCATAAATTGCCGAAAAATATGCTGGCAGCGGCGAAGCTTGTGGTCGAGGGGGCGGAAGAGGAGGTGGATATCGGACGTTTTAACGAGCGCTATTTTACCTATGTGGCCGGCTTCGGCGCGTTTACCGATGTTTCCTACAAGACGCCGCAGGAGATGAAAGCCGTGCTGGGGCACCCGGCCTATCTGCTGGAGGGGGTGAAACGCTTAACCGACCTGTCGCCGCACCGGATGCGGGTCGAGACACAGGAGGAGACGCTGGAGGATGAATTCCTCGTCGGGCTCATCAGCAATTCCGTGCGCGTGGCCGGGTTTAAGGGCCTGCAGGGGAAGGAGGTAAGGACCGACGACGGCCTCCATGAGGTGCTGCTGGTGCGCAACCCGCGCAATCCGCTTGATCTGCAGGAAACGCTGAAGGGGCTTTTACAGCCGGAGACCCCTTCGCCGCATATCTACCGCGCCCGTGTAAAAAGAATCCGTTTTGTAAGCGAAGAGCCGGTAGACTGGGTGTTAGACGGAGAATATGGGGGAGCGCAGACCGAGGTAGAGATCGAGAATATACAGAAAGCAGTGAAGATTATGAAGAAAAAGTCATAATTTCGACCAAAAAGCATTTTTTTACAAAAAGACTCTTTACAGAAGTACTAAGTATGAGTATAATGTAAATTTGACGGAATGTGTCTCTTGAGAAGTCCATAGCATTTGGTCCAAAGAAAGGGAGTCTTACTAGTGGAGAAAGAAAAATTTTTAGAGAATTTACAAAAGCTGGTCGCCTTAGGCAAAAGCAAAAAATCGACACTGGAC
>CANSWW010000163.1 GCA_947650845.1 uncultured Lachnospiraceae bacterium | reverse complement strand
CAACGTTACGATACGCTGCTGGAGCAAAGCACGGCCCGCCAGACACAGATCCGCGCCCAGCTGCTGCATGTAAAGAGCGATCTGGAAGCCTGGCAGGAAGCAGCTGCGGCCCAGGCCGGCGAGAAGGCACAGCTGGAAGCGCGGCTGCAGGAAATTACCGCGCAGGGAGAGACGACTGCCGCGGCCGTGACCGCCGCCGAGGGACAAGCAGCCAAACTACGCGGCCAGCTAAGCGATGCCGAGCGCCAGGTGCAGTCCTGCGCCGCCCGCCGGGAAACGCTCAAAAATATCGCCGAGCGCTACGAGGGGTACGGAAACAGCGTACGCCGTGTCATGGAGGTAAAGAACCGCTATCCGGGCATTGTCGGCGTAGTGGCCGACCTGCTGGAGGCGGACAAGAAATACGAAATCGCTATCGAGACAGCATTAGGCGGTTCCATTCAAAATATCGTTACGGAGACGGAAAGCTGCGCGAAGGGGCTGATCGCCTATCTCAAGCAGAATAAATACGGTCGCGCTACGTTTTTGCCCTTGGAGAGCATCCGCGGCAGCGGGGAATTCCGGGAGCAGGGGGCGCTAAAGGAGCCGGGCGCCATTGGCTTAGCCGATTCGCTGGTGCGCATCAAGGGCGGTCACCAGACCCTGGCCAGACATTTGCTGGGGCGAGTGCTGGTGGTGGATCATATCGACCATGCCCTGGCCATCGCCAGAAAGTATCATCACGGCATCCGTATGGTTACGTTGGAGGGAGAGCTTTTAAGTGTCGGCGGCTCGCTGACCGGCGGCGCTTTTAAAAACAGCAGCAACCTTTTGGGGCGTAAGCGCGAAATCGACGAGCTGACCGCGGCCCTGGAAGAGAGCCGGGCCAAGCGAGAGGCAAAGAAAAACGAGCTGGAAAAGGCCGTCCGTGAAGAAGCGGTCGAAAAGGCTGCCCTCGTGCGTCTCTCCGAAGAAGCCAACGAAATCCGCCTGCAGCAAAACACCGCCGCCCTGAAGGAACGGCAAGCCCAGGAAAAGCAGGAGGAGCTGCAGAATTCTTACGCGGAGCTGCAAAAAGAAGCCTCCTTACTGGACGGGCAGAAAACGCAGATTGAAGGGAGCCGCCGCGAGCTGCTGGCTGCGTCCGAAGGACTGGAGAGCCGTAACCGTGAATCCGAGGAGCAGATTCATCGGCACACCGGAGCATTAGAAGAGAAGAAGGCCGAGCGGGAAAAACAGGCGCAGGAATTGTCCCAGGTACAGGTCGCATTCCAAACCCTGTCCCAGAAAGACAGCTTCCTCTTAGAGAATATTCTCCGGCTAAACCAGGAAATGGAAGCGTTGCGCAAAGAGGCGGCGGAAATCCGTGAAAAAATCCGCGAATCCCACACCTCGGCGGCCCAAAAGCAGGAGCAGATCACAACGATTGAGACGGAGCTTACGCAATTGGCTGCGGCCCGTCAGGCCCTGGAAGAAGAAACCGCCGCGCTGTCTGAGCGGCGGGATCAGGAGGCGGCCGGCCAAAAGGTCTTTTTTGAGAAGCGGGAAGCGCTTTTGGAGGATGTGAACCGCCTGGACAAAGAAGCATACCGTCTGGAAAGCCTGATTGAGAAATACAAGGAGCAGAGGGAGTCGCTGATCAATTATATCTGGAGCGAATACGAGCTGACGCCGGTCGCCGCCAGAGAGCTTTGCCGGGAGGGCGAAGAGTTCGGCAGCCCTGCAGAGATTCGCGGCCGCACGCAGGAATTGAAAAAAGAAATCAAAGAGTTGGGCGACGTCAATGTAAACGCCATCGAAGAGTACAAGGAAGTGTTCGAGCGCTATTCCTTTTTGAAGGAGCAGCACGAGGACTTAACGCAGGCCAAGGAATCGTTGGAGCAGATCATTGCCGAGCTGGACGAGGGGATGCGCCGCCAATTCACGGAGAAATTCGAGGAGATCAAGCGGGAGTTTGACGTCGTGTTCAAGGAGCTTTTCGGCGGTGGGCAGGGAGCATTGAGCCTGGTGGCCGACGAAGATATCCTGACGGCCGGCGTACAGATCATCGCCCAGCCTCCGGGCAAAAAGCTGCAGAACATGATGCAGCTCTCCGGCGGAGAGAAGGCGCTCACGGCCATCAGCCTCTTGTTCGCGATCCAGAACCTAAAGCCGTCGCCGTTCTGCCTTTTGGACGAAATTGAGGCGGCTCTGGATGACAGCAACGTCGATCGCTTTGCCGGCTATCTGGGCAAGCTGACCGATCATACGCAGTTTATTCTGATTACTCACCGCAGGGGCACGATGCTGCGGGCCGATCGTCTTTATGGTATCACGATGCAGGAAAAGGGCGTATCGACGCTGGTGAGCGTGAATCTGACCGAGGAAGAGTATCAGGAGGAAGCGGCTGCGGCCAGCAATATGTAAAAGGAAGGGCATGAAAACGCATGAGCGAAGAGAAGAAGGGCTTTTTTGGACGTCTGAAGGCGGGGCTGAAGAAAACCCGCGATAACATCGTATCCGGCATGGATTCCATTTTCAGCGGCTATTCGGAGATCGACGAGGATTTCTACGAGGAGATCGAGGAAACCCTGATTATGGGCGATTTGGGCGTCCATACCACGACCGGCATCTTAGAGGATTTGAAGCGGCGTGTCAAGGAGGAGCGGATTAAGGATCCGGCCCGGTGCCGGGAGACCTTGATCGAGAGCATCCGCACGCAGATGGATTTGGGCGAGAATGCCTATGATTTTGAGAAACAGCCTTCGGTGGTGCTAGTGGTCGGCGTAAACGGCGTGGGCAAGACGACGTCCATCGGTAAGCTGGCCGGACAGCTGAAGAATCAGGGCAAGAAGGTGCTTTTGGCGGCGGCCGATACCTTTCGGGCCGCGGCGGCCGAACAGCTGGAGGAATGGGCCAGACGGGCGGGAGTCGATCTGATCAGCGGCCATGAGGGCTCCGACCCGGCCGCGATTGTCTACGACGCGGTCAATTCGGCCAAATCCCGGCATGCCGACGTGCTGATCTGCGATACGGCCGGCCGGCTTCACAATAAAAAGAACCTGATGGAGGAGCTGAAAAAAATCAACCGCGTCATTGACCGCGAATACCCCGAGGCTTTTAAAGAAACGCTGGTGGTACTGGACGGCACTACCGGACAGAACGCGCTGGTGCAGGCCCGGCAGTTTATGGAAGCGGCGCCGATTACCGGCATTATCTTAACCAAACTGGACGGCACGGCCAAGGGCGGCATCGCGGTGGCCATCCAGGCGGAACTGGGAATCCCGGTCAAGTACATCGGCGTCGGCGAGCAGATCGACGATTTGCAGAAATTTGACGCCGACCAGTTTGTGCGCGCGTTGTTTGAGCGGGCGGGAGAGGAAGAGTAGGAATGGAACAGATGGAATTGGATCGTGCGCGTTTTGTGGAAGCGGCCCGTCAAATCCGTCCGGCGATCCTGGATACCCGCTTAATCTACAGCGAATATTACAGCGAGCATGTGCAAAATCAGGTGTATTTTAAACCGGAAAACCTTCAGTACACCGGTTCCTTTAAGATACGCGGCGCTTACTACCGGTTTTGCTCTCTGTCAGACAGCGAAAAGAAGCAGGGGCTTGTGACCGCCTCCTCCGGGAACTACGGCCTGGCGATCGCCTATGCGGCTCGTCACGCCGGCGTGCCGGTGACCGTCGTTATGCCCGAACGCGCTTCGTTACTCCAGGTCAAACGGATCCGGGGCTACGGGGCGGAGGTCCTGTTCCAGGGACAGTCCGTCGAGGAAGCGTCTTTTTACGCCGAACGCCTGGCTAAAGAGCAGGGAAAGCTTTGGCTGTCGCCGGCCGGTGATTTTACGGAAGCCGTCGGCGCCGGCACGATTGCCCTTGAAATCCTTCAGGAACGGCCCGACGCGGATTACATTCTTGTGCCGATCGGCCGCGGCGTCTTGTGCGCCGGCGTGGCCGCCGCCGTCAAGCAGATCAATCCGCAGGTACAAGTCATCGGCGTGGAGCCGGCCGGCGCAAACTGCGTCGAACAGTCCCTGCGCCAGGGACGGGCCGTCACGCTTTCACAGGTCAATACCATCGCCGATGCCGCGGCCGTCCGCACGCCCGTCGAAGGTTTGCTTCCCTATATTAAGCGCTATGTGGACGGGATTTTGCTGGTGGACGATACGGAGCTGGTGGCCGCTTTTTCGGATGTGATGGAGAACCACAAGATGGCGGTGGAAAACGCCGGCCTCTTGACCGTCGCCGCCCTGCGCCGCCTAAAGCGAGTCAGGGGGAAAAGGATCGTCTCCGTGTTAAGCGGCGGCAACATGGACATGGTGACCATGGCCTCCGTCATACAGGGCGGGCTGATTCTGCGCGACCGTATCTTTACCGTGTCGGTGCTGCTTGCCGACCAGCCGGGGGCCCTTGCCAATGTGGCGCATGTGATCGGAAAGGAGCAGGGCAGCATCATTAAGCTGGACCACAACCAGTTTATCAATATGAACCGCAGCGAATCGGTCGAGCTGAGGATTACGCTGGAGGCCTTTGGCACGGATCACAAAAATCAGATCGTGCAGGCATTAAAAAGACAGGGCTACCAGCCGCGTGTCGTGAGCACGACGGGGACATATGAGATGTGAAACGCTTGCCTTTTTGACGTTTGGCGGATATACTGATATTAGTTATACAAAGTTTCTGTTTGGGAGGAGCCGCCAATAAAATCCCGGGCAGGACAGAAAAAATGTAAGGGAGTAATGAGTATGGGACGAAACAAAGACGCATCGGCACATTCTAAGGAAGTTAAACGCGGGTTGGGAATTGGGGGAAAGCTTGTGTCGGCGATCGTTGCAAGCGTTGTAATCGCCGTCGCAATCTTGTTTGCGGTTGTTTATTTGCAAATGTCCCGGGCACTGTTAGATAAAAGTGAAAATCTCCTGCAGGCCACGACTGACCGGACACTCCAGGAGATCAGGGCCTGGATGAACAGTACTCTTACGATGCTGGAGGCACAGAGGGACACCATTGAATATGAGAATATGGACGTGCCCGATATGATGGACTATATCCGGCATACGGTGGGCCAGAATGACGCGTATCCGGCCGGCCTGTATGTAGCGCTTACGGACGGCTCGCTGTATCACGCCACTTTCGTGCCGGGCCCCGATTTTGATGCCACTTCCAAAAGCTGGTTTCAGGACGGCCTGCAATCGGAGGCATTTATTTTAGGCGATGTGTATTTTGATGAGGACAGCCAGTCCTACGTGGTAGGCGCCTCCGGCGTGTTAAAGGACAACCAGGGCGCGGTACGGGGCGTCGCTGCGGCGGATGTGTATTTGGACGCGATCTCTACGATCGTAAGCGGGGTCCGGATTGAGGACACCGGCGGTATCTTCCTAGTGGACACGCGCACCGATACCATCATAGGGCACCGGGACCCGGAAATTACCGGGCAGCGCCTGGGCGAAATGGAGGGGAGCATATACGCCTATGTAAGCAACCGGATCCATGAGGGAAAGACAGGCCTTTCTGTGTATGACAATACATATATCCAGGTAGAAAATATTCCCGGAAGCGACTGGACGGCAGTGGCTTTCGTATCCCGGGGAGAGGTCCTGGCGGAGCTTTATCAGCTGACCGTCAATATGCTGCTGGTAGCGGTTCTGGCCGTGCTGCTATTGACCGTTCTGGTTGTGATTCAGGTCCGCCGTGTCATTGGCCGCCCGGTCAAAGAGCTAAGCCTTGCGGCGACGCGGATCGCCGGCGGGGCGCTGGATCAAGAAATCCGCTACCAGTCCAAAGACGAGCTTGGCGTACTGGCATCTAACTTTAACCAGGTCACGCTCCGGCTCAGGGATTATGTGGACTATATCCAGGAGATCCCCGAAAAGCTGAGGGAGATCGCCTCCGGAAATCTGGCTTTCAGCCTGCAGCACCAGTATACCGGCGAATTCGAAAAAATCAAGATTGCCCTGGATGAAATATCCGATTCCCTGAACCATACGATGGGACAGCTGCACGCGGCTTCCCGGGATGTGGCGGCCGGCGCCCAGCAAGTGGCCAACGGCGCGACGACGCTGTCACAGGGGTCTACGGAGCAGGCGGCAGAGATCGACGTACTGGCGGGACATATCAGCACCGTATCCGACAGTGTGCATAAAGTGGCCAGAGGCGCCCAGGAGGCCAGCCGGATCTCGGAGGAAGTAAAGAACGGACTTTTGACAAGCAATGATAAGATGAAAAATATGACCGTAGTGATCCGCCAGATCAGTGATAAATCCTCGGAGATCCATGCGATTGTCAAGACGATCGAGGACATCGCCTTCCAGACGAATATCCTGGCCCTGAACGCGGCGGTGGAAGCTGCCAGGGCGGGAGCGGCCGGAAAAGGCTTTGCCGTCGTGGCGGACGAGGTTCGTGCCTTGGCCGGGAAATCCTCCGAGGCGGCCCAGGAAACCACGGTTTTGCTGAGCCAGACGGTGGAATCTATGGAGGAAGGGGTA
>CANSWW010000162.1 GCA_947650845.1 uncultured Lachnospiraceae bacterium | reverse complement strand
CTCGTTCTAGCCCGTCAAAACCAACGTAAACTACGCAAAAAAAATGCAACCCCTGGAAAACGTATCCCAAGACCAAACCCGCGACGGCAAGCTAAAGATCGCGTTATTGCAGATCGCCCCCGGCCAAACGCTGCAGGAAAACCTCGAAAAGGGCCTGCGACTTTGACGTAGAACGCAACCTAACGCCCGGCGAAGATTTTTATGTGGCGGCCCTGGATACCGCGTGCGGGACCGTGCAGGTCGGCGCCATGATCTGCTACGACCGGGAATTCCCGGAAAGCGCGCGAATCCTAATGCTAAAGGGCGCGGAGCTGATCCTCGTCCCCAACGCCTGCCCGATGGAAATCAACCGCCTTTCCCAGCTTCGCGCCAGAGCGTTTGAAAATATGACGGCGGTCGCCACCTGCAATTACCCCCAAACCGTGCCCGACTGCAACGGCGGTTCCAGCGTCTTTGACGGCGTGGCCTACCTGCCGCAGTCGGAAGGCTCCCGGGACACCTGCATTCTAAAAGCGGGCGCAGACGAGGGCATATTTGTGGCGGAGCTCGACCTAAGCCGGCTGCGCCGCTACCGCGAAACAGAAGTGCACGGCAACGCATACCGGCGTCCGAAACAGTATGGAATCTTAACAGATACCAAAATTGCGGAACCGTTTATAAGGAGCGACTACCGCGAAGGCCTTAGCCGCGCTAAAATCCAGGAGGTAACCGGCCGGAAAAGCACATAAAACCCATACCCAAGCATACCGCCGGCCGTATTTGTAATTAAATCCGTAATATCCGAGGACCGGATACCATTGATGAGCGGCTGTAAGAGCTCGATCCCCAGGCTCATGCAAAAACAGGAAAGAGCCGTCCTGCCAAAAGAAGCCCTCCTGCCCTGCGTCAACGGAAACAAAAAACCAAACGGCACGGTCATAACCACATTCAATACGACCTGCCTCACAAAATCCCCGCGCCCCTGAAAAACATCGACAAACGGCTCCAGATTCATCGGCGTATAGGGATGGTTCATCACAAAAGGAAGCGCGGTAATCACCGGCATCAGGGTAAAATACAGCACAAAGCAAAGATAGAGGTACATAAGCGTGTTGACGAGCAGCCTGTCCATACCCTTGCGTTTCCATTTGCGGAAAAAAACGAAAGAATACAGGAGGGCCAGCGCCGCAAAGTCGATGAAGTACCGGATGAAATATTTCATAGCAGCTCCTTTTCTAAACCTACATGCGCCGCTGGCGCGGCGCACCACCAAGGCCCTGAAAGCCGATTGCGACGCGAAGCTAGTCCATTAGGGCTCCGCGCTTACGCGCTCCCGCAATCGCCGCCGGTATTCGCAATCCGGGCTATTGCCCTACTTGCGACGCGAAGCTAGTCCTTTCGGGCTCATACCGGCTTGCCCGTCCGATGTCTGTATGGCTGTGCGTGCGAGCACGCCCATCCACACAGCCGCCGTCCGGGGCTTTCATAGCAAAATAAATGTTTTGCCGCCCATATGACGACGCCCGGCCAAAGCCCGGACGCGAATCTCACGTCCGCCGACATTATAGCATGGATCCGCGGGTTTGAAAAGAGCGGTTTTTCCCGCGCCCGCAAAAGCCGATCCAAGCGGGCCGTCCGCAACGCGGCCTCCCTTCGGGCGCAGACGGACCTTGTCCGATCCCTGGTCACGTATGGAACATTCACAGTCAAATCATATACATTGCGGACAGCGAGGAAATGCGTTATAATCAACGATATAAACCAAAACGCAGCGGGAAACGAGCGCGAAACCACGACAGGCCGGCCGGCGCTCGCAACCATGACTGCCAAGCTGCATTTTGCGGCCGCCCCCGGGAAAGGAAAAACGCTATGACAGAACTAACCTCTATGACGAATATCGGCAGGGAAATGGCCCAAAAGCTGGCGTCCGTGGGCATCGGCTCGGCGGAGGAGCTGATCCGGACCGGCGCGGAGCAAGCCTTCCTGCAATTGAAGGGAAAATATCCGAATGTCTGCCTGGTGCATCTGTACGCCCTGGAGGGAGCGGTCTGCAATCAGGAGTTCAACAGCCTTCCGGAAAGCCGCAAAAAAGAGCTCAAGGAATTCAGCGATTTTCTAAAGCGGTAACGGCGGACAACGCGGACGCAGGCAGGGAAACGACGGGTAAAATTCGCAGAAGGCCCCGTGAGAGGAAAAGGAGAGAGAACGCCAATGAAATTAAAGAATGTCCTGATCGTTGTAGAAGATATCGAAAAATCGAAACAATTTTACCAGGATTTGTTCGGCCTAACGACGGTGCTCGACAACGACGGCAATATGGTTTTAACAGAGGGCCTGGCGCTCCAGGATAAAAAAATCTGGCAGGAGTTTTTGGGAAAAGAAATCCTTCCGGAAAGCAACTCCTGCGAATTGTATTTTGAAGAAGCCAATCTCGAAGCATTTGTAGAAAAGCTGGAACGGCTCTATCCGTCGGTCCGCTATGTGAACCGGCTTATGACGCATAGCTGGGGGCAAAAAGTCATCCGCTTTTACGATCCGGACGGAAACCTGATTGAAGTGGGGACGCCGATGTAGAGCTCTTTGCCCTTTTCCGCTTCCGTCGGACTGAACCATTCAAGAATTTTAATAAACCTGTCATGGGCCCGGTCGGAATTTCCCCGCCCATTCCATTTTGACTGCGCCATCCGCCGCAGTACCGCAGGCTTAAATACCTTTACAAGGAAAGGAAGTGGCACGATGAAGGAGCGCATAAAAAAGCAAATGGCGTTCGCCCTGGAGATTGATAAAGTAAAAAACGTATTCCGGCAGACCCACCTCTCTCATAAAGGAAGGAACGAAAACGATGCGGAGCACTCATGGCATATGGCGGTCATGGCGTATCTGCTCCGGGAATACGCAAACGAAGAAGTGGATATCACAAAAGTGATGCTGATGTGTTTGGTTCACGACATTGTTGAAATCGACGCAGGAGATACCTATGCGTACGACGAGGAAGGGCTGAAAACGCAAAAAGCCAGGGAAGCGGCGGCCAAAGAACGGATTTTCTCCCTTCTCCCCGAAGAACAAAAAGCGGAATTTACGGCATTGTTTGACGAATTTGAAGCTTATGAAACAGCGGAAGCAAAATTTGTTCACGCGATTGATAATCTTCAGCCGCTGATGCTCAACAACAGCAACAATGGCGGCGACTGGCGCGAGCACCATGTCACGGCGGAGCAGGTCTATAAAAGGCAGGGCAAGACGAAACTAGGGTCGGACCAATTATATGAAATAACCGATCAGATCATCCAGGATCATATTCGAAAGGGAAACTTGAAAGAATCCCAAAGCGGAAACGAATGACCCATGCGCAGAGGATGGAGAAGGGGAGTATGAGGAGAATATGGAGTATATAAAGGCGACATCCGATCTGGCGGACGCGATTTACACGATTCTGCACACCGCGATTCAAACGATCTATCCAAAATATTATCCGCAGGAGGTGGCGGACTTCTTTTGCCGGCTTCACAGCAAGGAGCATATTTTAGAAGGAATCGCGTCCGGAAATATGGGCGTATTGGTGAAGGACGGCGCGGCGGTCGGGACGGGATGCTTTGACGGCAATCATATTACGGGAGTGTACGTGCTGCCGTCGAGCCAAAAACAAGGCTGCGGTTCGTATATCATGGACCGCCTGGAAGCAACGATCGCGAAAAAGCATGACAAGGCCGTTCTGGAGGCTTCCCTGCCCGGAGTCGGCCTGTATGAGCGCCGAGGGTATAAAACGGTGGGGCATGGAGTTTGCGAGCTGGAGCATGGCGTGAAGCTGGTGTACGAAAAGATGGAGAAAAGGCTGCGGTGATTTGGAAGCGCGCCTGAAAAGCGCATTCCATTTATTTCGTATTTAAAAGATGTATGCGGCAGCCTATAACAATCCGGACTGGAATGAGAACCGTTCGTATCCGCCGAAAGAAGATTCATATATGTATACGGAAATATAAGGATCCAGAGCAATACAAATAATAAACGCACCAAAGGAGTAAAAAATGTTCCTGTCGCCAAAAGAAATAACCGCTCTCCGAAAATGGCAATATTCCGACGCAGAACGCCTGGCGTCGATTCTCTCCAACAAAAAAATCCTGGATCATCTCCGCGACGGCATCCCCTACCCCTACACAAAGCAGGACGGGATAGAGTTTATTTCAGCCATGCTCTCGGCAAAGGAAGGCGATACCTTCGCTTTTGCCATTACCGTAGCGGATGCGGTGGCCGGCAGCATCGGCGTGTTCCGCCAGGGGAATATTCACCGGCAAACCGCGGAGCTGGGGTACTATATCGCGGAGGAATACTGGGGGCAGGGGATCATGACCGAAGCGGTAAAGCAAATGTGCGAATACGTTTTTGCGAACAGCGATATCCTCCGCATTTACGCAGAGCCCTTCGCGTATAATACGGCGTCGTGCCGGGTACTGGAAAAAGCAGGCTTCCAGTACGAGGGCACGCTAAGGAGCAACGCGGTGAAAAACGGCCGTGTAGTCGATATGAAACTGTACGCGCGGCTCAGGCCGGACGCTGCGTTTCCCTGCTCCGGCAAAGAAAAAGAAACGCCACGATCATAGTAAGCAGCTCGGCGGCCGGCACGGCGAGCCACACGCCGGTTACCCCCAAAAGCCTTGGCAGCGTAAGCAGCAGTACGGTAATCCCCCCAAAAGTCCGCAGGAAGGACAGGATGGCCGACAGCTTTCCGTTCGACAGCGCCGTAAAGGCGGCGGACGTGAACATATTTACGCCGCTGAACAAAAACCCAAAGGAAAAAATCCGCAATCCGTCCCGGGCGATTTCATAAACCGGCGTCCCCCTCCCGGCGAAAACGCCCACCAGCGGCGAAGCGAAGAAAAAAGCGGCCGCGAAAACGGAGACGGAAACCGCGGCGACGAACCGCATGCAAAGGGAAAAGACGTTTTGCAGCTCCTTCTCATTCCGTCCGCCGTAATGATAGCTGATAACAGGGGCCGCCCCCATGGAAAATCCGATGATAAGGGCGCTCAATAAAAACTGCGTGTAAATCAGGATGGTGATCGCGGCAACGCCGTTTTCCCCGAGCAGCCCCATCATAATCCGGTTGAATAAAAAGGTAGTGACCGCGGCCGCGGCCTGGCTCACCATTTCCGAGGAGCCGTTCGCGCAGCTTTCGGCCAACACGGAAAGGTCGGGGACCGGCTTTTCAAAATGCAGGCTGCCCTTTTTCGTAAAAAAGAACCCTATGCCGACCGCCGCCGGAATCGTATAGCCGATCCCGGTGCCGAGGGCGGCTCCTTTTACGCCCAGCTTTAACGGCCCCATGAAAAGGCAGTCCAGCAAAATATTGGCGATTCCCGCGCTCAGGCTCAGCAGCATGCCGGTCCCGGGCCGTCCGGCCGTTACGATCAGATTTTGAAAAAGCACTTGCAGGATGCTGGCTGGTGTGAACAGCAGCAGGACGGAAAGGTATTCGCGGCAGTAGGGAAACAGGACGCGGCTCGCGCCAAGCCCCCTAATAATCGCGGGGGCGAAAAGCGTCCCCAGGATTGCGATCAGCAGCCCCAGGAAAAGGCCCGCGCCGACGATCAGCGTAAAATCCTGCGAGGCCCGCAGCTCTTCCCCGGCCCCCATCTTGCGGGCGATGATCGCGCTTGCGCCTGTTGCGAGCATGGTCCCCAGACCGACGATCAAATTGACGGCCGGGCAGACGATGTTGAGCGCCGAGAGCGCGTTCGTATCGACAAAGCGCGCCACAAGGACGGTATCGGCCACGGTGTACAGCCCCATGAACACCATCATTACCATCGTCGGAAACGCGAATTTCAGCAGCGATTGCATTGTGAAATGCCGGGATAAGGGGTTTTCGGTTTCTTGTGGATTATGCATTTTCGTTGCCCTCGGATTCTCCATATGGTACGATCGGCTCGCCGGATTTGAGATGAGGCTTGTTCACCGCCGGTTCGCCAGTCTCGGGCTTCGGCTCGTTCGCTGCCGGTTCGCCAGCCTTGGGCTTTGGCTCGCTCACCGCCGGTTCGCCAGCCTCAGGCTGCGTTTCCCGCAAAATAAACCTCTGCGTCGGGTATCCAAATTCGACCAGCAGCTCCGCCTCCGCAAAGCCTAAGCCCTTCCACATCTTCCGATAGCCGTTATCCGCCCGGTCGCCGTCCCGAAACGTGGTGACGCTGATCTGGCCGGAAAGTGAAAGCTCCCTCAGCGCCTTTTCACAAAACGCTTTCGCAACTCCCATTTTCCGATACTGCGGATGTACGCCCAGGAAATCAATGCTTCCCGTCGCGCGCTGAAAGAGCATAATCCCGACCGCCGTATCCGCGTCCTTCAAAATCAGCGCCTGCCCGTGCCGGATCGCTTCCCGCAGCTGCTTCAGGTAGTGTTCCTCGTCCAAATGCGGGAAGCCGTCAATCACAAGGCGCACCAGCTCCATCCACGCGGGGATATCCTCTTTTGCGGCGG
>CANSWW010000161.1 GCA_947650845.1 uncultured Lachnospiraceae bacterium | reverse complement strand
CAATTGGCCTTGGTGACAGCGGCAGCCATGCTGCTTTCTCTGCTGTGCGGCTGCGGCGGCACAAAGGAAAAGGAGCTCAACATCTACACCTGGGAAGATTACATTCCCGACAATGTGGTGGCGGAATTTGAGGAAGCGACCGGGATCCGCATCAATTACACCAATTTTGAGACCAACGAGCAGATGCTGTCGGTACTGGAAAACGCCGACGGCGGGGACTACGATTTGATCCTGGCTTCGGACTACATCATCGATATCGCGATTGAAGAGGGGCTGGTCGGCAAGCTGGACAAGGAAAAGATCCCGAATTGGTCCAATATCGATCCGCTGTACCAGGGCTTCTTTTATGACGAAAACGATGAGTATACGGTGCCCTACGCGCCGGGTATCCCGCTGATCGTCTATGACCCGTCCCGCGTGACGACCGAGATTACCGGCTATGAATCTCTGTGGGATCCTTCGCTGGCGGACAGCGTCGGCATCATGGATACGCAGCGGGTGATTACGGGCATCGCGCTGAAGATTATGGGAGAATCCTTTAATACGGAGGATGCGGATACGATTCGCCGGGCCGGCGATATGCTGCTTGACCTGGCGCCGAATGTCCGCGTGCTCAGCAACGACCAGACGCAGGATTATCTGCTGAGCGGGGATGTCAGCGTGGCGTTTCTGTTTACCTCGCAGGTCGTACTGGCGCTGCAGGGCAATCCGGATTTGAAAGTCGTCTACCCGAAAGAGGGGCTGGGCTTTGGCTGCGACGCCCTGTTCGTGCCGGTGAACGCGCCGCACGCGGACAATGCCTACCAGTTTTTGAACTATATCTTACAGGGCGAAGTCGGAGCGGATATTTCCACGCAGGTATGGTATCTGTGCCCGAATAAGGCCGCCTATGAGTATCTGCCGGAGGATTTCCAGGAGAGCCTTGTAATTTCCACGGATGAAATTCCGGAAGGCGAATTTATTATGAACGTAAGCGCGGAGGCGCTGGCGGTTCACGACGAGGTGTACACGGCCTTTAAGGCCGCGTTGGATTAAGGATTTTCGGCGGCCTGCCCTTGTTCTTAGCAGGCCGCCGTCGGTTTGTCAAGGCCCCAATTGCATTCCGGGACAGGTAAAAATCCCCTGCATTTTCTCTGTATAAACCACCTGAAAAACGTGCATGATTTCAATACAAGATGATGTGCGGAGGTGTCTGGGATGGCAGTATACAAGGTAGAAATATGCGGGGTAAATACGGCTTCTCTGCCGGTTTTAAACGAGGCGGAAAAGACGGAATTATTTCGCCGTGTGCAGAAGGGGGACAAGGAAGCCAGGGAGCTGTACATTAAGGGGAACCTACGGCTGGTGCTGAGCGTGATTCAGCGGTTTTCCGGCGGCAATGAAAACCTGGACGATTTGTTTCAGATCGGCTGCATCGGCCTGATGAAGGCCATCGACAATTTCCAGCCCGATACCTATGATGTGAAATTCTCGACCTATGCCGTACCGATGATCGTGGGTGAGGTGAAACGGTATCTCCGGGATTCCTCCAGCAGCATCCGCGTCAGCCGTTCGCTGCGGGATACGGCCTACAAGGCGATCTATGCCAAGGAAAACCTGATGAAGAAAAACTGCAAGGAGCCGACGCTCAATGAAATTGCCGAGGAGGTCGGGATCACTAGGGAAGAGGTCGTGTTCGCGATGGATGCGATCCAGAGCCCGGTAAGCCTGTTTGATCCGGTGTATACGGAGGGCGGGGACACACTTTACGTGATGGATCAGATCAGTGACAAAAAGAACAAGGAAGAAAAATGGGTCGAGGAAATCGCCCTGAAGGAAGCGATCGACCGGCTGCCGCAGCGGGAACAGAACATTATCCAGATGCGTTTCTTCGACGGCAAGACGCAGATGGAGGTGGCCGACGAGATCGGCATCAGCCAGGCCCAGGTCAGCCGCCTGGAGAAAAACGCGCTAAAGAGCATGCGCGGTTATCTAGGGAGTTAAGCGACCCGGGGGAGAACAAAGGAGACAACGATGATAGTTCGCAGAACCGAAGAGAAAGACCGGGAGCAGGTCGTAGCGCTGTGGCAAAAGGCCCGGACGTACTTTCAGGAGGCGGGGATCGACCAGTGGCAGGACGGTTACCCCAATGAAGAGAGCCTGGCCAAGGATATGGCTGCGGGCGAAAGCTACGTGCTGTATGACGAGGAAAACGGGAAGGTTTTGGCCACGGCGTTTATCAGCTTTGCCGGCGAGCCGGATTATGAACGGATCTATGAAGGAAGCTGGCAATCCGCAGAGCCTTACGGCGTCATCCATCGGGTGGCGGTCGCGCCGGAACAAAAAGGGCAGGGGCTGGCCGGCCGCCTGATCGGCCATGCCGAAGCCATGTGCCGTAAACGGGGCGTTTCCGGCCTGCGGATTGACACACATGCGGACAACCGTTCCATGCGGCGCATGCTTGAGAAGAACGGATTCTCGTATCGGGGGATCATATATTTAGGATGCGGCGGGGATCGCCGGGTGGCGTTTGAGAAAAAAGTGACAGGATGAGGGCCGGCGTCCTTTGACGTGCGGCGGGAAATAGAGGGAAAGGGGCAGCAGATGCTGCCTTTTTACGTGTAAGAAAAAACGCATAGCCGTTTCTTGTAATTCCTGTCGGAATTGTGTATAATAAAGAGGAAGAAGGAACCGTAAAAGCATACGAAAAACAGGCGGGAACAGATGGGGATGTAAAGGAGACAGGAAGTGGCAGAGACGGAAAATAAGAAAAGCGCGGCGGAGACGGGAAACGAGAAAGCCAGCATAGTCGCAGAAAAAGAATGGGAAGAACTGGGGATTGAAAACGATTTTATGTTCGGCTAGATTATGAGGAAAGCAGAGCTATGCCAGGAGCTGTTGGAAGCGATCTTCCCGGAGCTGGAAATCGGCCGCATTGAATATCCGGAGGTACAGAAAAGCATCGCGGAGGACCGGGACGCGCGGGCGATTCGGCTGGATGTGTATGTGCAAAGCGGCAACGAGACAATTTTCTCAATTGAGATGCAGGTATTGTCTGGAGGAAGAAGTAAGGCAGGCGCGGAAAAACAGGGAATGGAGGCATGAATATATGTCGTTGCGGATTAGAGATTTGGAAAATAGGGAAATGGGAAGAGAAGAAGGCATCAAGATTGGCGAGGAAAAAGGCATATTTAGAAGCCTGGACAATCTTCTGCGGAATAATCCGGCTGTCGGCGTAGATGCCGGGGCGGCCATGCTGGGGTTTGGAGCAAAGGAATTAACAGAATACAAAAAAACCAGGGGCTTAGAGCCTGTCGGGGTGTAGCCGGCGGGCAAAGTAACGCTTATACCGTTTAGAGGGCGCGGAGGCGCCCTCTTTTTAAACGCAAAACGAAGAGCGTATGCGCCGCCTTCCGTGCGGCGCAAGAGAAGCGGTGCGGGCTGTGAGCCGGCAAGATTAAGAGAAAACACAAAAATCTTTAGGATTTATTAAAGACTTTGAAACAAGCTTCCGGTATACTTTTTGTTGGAAACGTCAAAAACAGATCAAAGGGGGCATACGAGTATGGAGGACGGAAAAAATATCCTGATTGTAGACGACGAAGAGGCCTTAGCCGATCTGGTAGAATTTTACCTGAAGAGCGAAGGCTACACGGTTTATAAATTTTACACAGGAACAGAAGCGCTTCAGTGTATTTCCTCAACCAAGATTGACCTGGCGCTGCTAGATGTGATGCTGCCGGACATCGACGGCTTTGAGCTGTGCCGTCGGATCCGCACCAAGCATCATTTTCCGGTCATTATGCTGACGGCCAAGGAGGAGGAGCTGGATAAAATAACAGGCCTTACGATCGGGGCGGACGACTATATCACCAAACCGTTTCGCCCGCTGGAAGTGATGGCCCGTGTAAAGGCCCAGCTGCGCCGCTACACCCGCTACAATACCGGCGAAGGCGCAGGCGGTAATAACGACCAGGTAATCCAGGTTTCCGGTCTGATGATAGACCGTGTAAATCACGAATGTTTCCTGAACGAAAAAAAGCTGTCGCTGACGCCGACCGAGTTTGAGGTCCTCTGGACGCTCTGCCGCCATAAAGGGCAGGTGGTCAGCGCCGAAAAGATGTTTGCCGAGATTTGGGGCGAGAAATATTACTCCAATTCCAGCAGTACGATCATGGTTCATATCCGCCACCTGCGGGAAAAGATGGGCGAGGACGCCGAGCATCCGCGCTATATTAAGACGGTATGGGGAGTGGGGTACAAAATTGGGTAAGCAGTATTTTCGGGAATTCCAGCGCAAAATGTTCCGCCTGCACATGATGACAGCCGCGATGTGCGTGGCCGTTTCTGTGTTTCTCCTGGTATTGATGGACGCGGCCTTTAACGGCGCGGTGATTGATGCCGTCGAGGACCGCTTTGGCCGAGACGCGGCCCTCTGGGTGATGAGCCATGAAGAATGGTTTATCATGGGATTTCTGTTCTTAGTGGTGTTCGCCAGTTTTTTTGCCCTGGAGCACTATTGCCTGGCGAAGATGAACCGGATTTTTCGCAATATCGGGATTCTCTTTCAAAAGGATGAACAATTTATGGAACTAGACGAAGAATTTGCTTTGTTGGAGCAGGATCTAAACCAACAGAAACGGGAGAATCTGAGAAGCCGGCAGCTGATGCAGCTGGAGGCGCAGAGAAAGCTCGATATCATCACCTATCTGGCTCACGATATCAAAACGCCGCTGGCCTCCGTGATCGGTTATCTGTGCCTGCTGGAAGAGACGGATAATCTGCCGGAAGAAGTCCGCAAACGCTATACGGAGCTGACTCTGGAAAAAGCGTACCGCCTGGAAAAGCTGGTTAACGAATTTTTTGAGCTGACACGCTTTAACATCGGGAACATTCCTTTAGAAAAGGACTATATCAATCTGCCGCGGATGATGGAGCAGCTGGCCGACGAATTTTATCCGATGGCGGAGAAAAAGGGATGTGCGATTGAGACAGAGGTACCGGAAGGGATGCTCATCTTTGCCGATCCCGACAAGATTGCCCGCGTCTTTAACAATGTGCTGAAAAACGCGCTGGCGTACGGAAATCCGAACAGTCGTATTCGGATTTCGGCCGAGCAGGAAGGGGACGGACAGCAGATTTGCATCTGCAACGCCGGACGGGAAATCCCGCCGGAAAAGCTGGAGCGGATTTTTGAACAATTTTATCGCCTGGACGAATCCCGCAGCAGCAATACGGGCGGAGCCGGCCTGGGGCTGGCGATTGCCCGGGAGATCGTGAAAGAGCACGGGGGGACGATCAGCGCTTTCAGTGCGGACGGTACGACAACCTTCCAGGTTTGGCTGCCGATGCATGGAAATGCCGCAGGAGCGTGCCAGGATGCCCGGGAAACAGGGGCATGATTCAGGGAAGGAGAATACATATGAGGGAACCTGCCAGGCAACAGGCGCAGAGACGGCAGAGCGATAGGCCGACGTCGCAGCGACGGGAGCAGGGACGGCGTTCGGAAGAGAATTTCCCAAGACAAAGCTTAAGACGGCGCCCAAAAGATCGCGGCTTCAACAGACGAACAGGGTATCGGGAAGAGCATCTCATCAGGCAGGAATCCGAACGGATGCGCGCAGAGAGACGGGCTCAGTTAAAAAGGCGGCGGATTCGCCGCCGTCGGGTATCCAGACTTTGTAAGGGAATAGCGGCAGCGGCAGTTCTGGCGTTTTTGCTGCCCAGAGCGATCGGCCTTGCCTCCTCCTTGGGGCAGGGAATTTTACGCCTTTTTGTTTCGCCGTCCGGTTTTGACGAACATGAAATCGAGGCGGCCGGAAATTTGACGGGCGAAAACGCCGCGGCAGATTACCTGGCAGTGATCCTGCCGCAGGGCGGGGTAGATGCGCAAGTGCTGGAGCGTTTGCGGGAAACATGGAAGGACAGCCCGGAGGCGGAACCGATTCTGGAACATCCCGAACAATATCCGGACGCGCTGCTGGAGCTTTTAGACAAGCGGCCGGAAACGCTGTCCTTTGTGCTGCATTATCCGTCGCAGAAGAATGAGAAACAAACGGTGGACTTAAGCGGAGAAACGATAAGAGGGACGATTCCTTTGCTATACCAGTGGGATGAACGCTGGGGATATGGCCGTTACGGCGACAATATCGTGGCGCTTGCCGGCTGCGGGCCGACCTGCCTGTCGATGGTGTTAGTCGGTCTGACCGGAGACGCATCCCTGCATCCGGGCGCGGTGGCTGCTTTCAGCGAGGAAAACGGCTACCGGACCGAAGGAGGGACCTCCTGGGATTTAATGACGCTGGGAGCCGGGAAGCTGGGAATTACCGGAGAAGAGCTGCCCTTAGACAAAAGCCGCATGATTGAGGAGCTGCGGCAGGGGCACCCAATTATCTGCAGCATGCGTCCCGGCGATTTTACAGATACGGGGCATTTTATTGTTATTACCGGATATAAGGACGGCGCGTTTGTGGTGCATGATCCGAATAGT
>CANSWW010000160.1 GCA_947650845.1 uncultured Lachnospiraceae bacterium | reverse complement strand
CCGCAGACGCCGCCCCTTGACACCATCCCAACCTACCGTCCGCAACATACACCCCCATTTACGTTCGGCAACAAAGGAGAGGACATGAAACTATACCTGGCCCCCATGGAAGGCATCACCAACCACATATACCGCCGCGCCTGGCATCGCCATTTCGGCCCGGCCGACCGCTACTTCGCGCCCTTTTTAACCAATATCGGCCTGAACCACAAAGAACTCGCCGACCTTCTGCCCGAAAACAACAAAGGAATGGAGCTAGTCCCCCAAATCTTAACCAACCGCCCGGAAATATTCCTGGAGCTGGCCGAAACCCTCCGCTCCCTCGGCTACACAGAAGTAAACCTAAACCTAGGCTGCCCGTCCGGAACCGTGACCGCCAAAGGCCGCGGCTCCGGCTTCCTGCGCGATCCCCGGGCTTTAGACGAATTCCTGGAGAAAATCTTTGCCCGCTGCCCGTTACGCATCTCCGTCAAAACGCGCATCGGCTACGCGGACGAAGCAGAATGGCCCCCGCTCTGGGAGCTCCTGAGCCGCTACCCCTTCAGCGAACGAATCATCCATCCGCGTCTGCGCAGCGACTTCTACCGGGGCCCCGTCCGCATAGAAAGCTTTGCCCATGCCTACCGCAGCGCCCAGACACAAATAGCGGCTGCCGCCGGCATACCCGCGTCCCCGCCGTATGCGCCGGCCTCTCCGCCCGCCCCGTCCGGCATAGCCCGCCCGTCCGCCTGCCCCTGCTACAACGGCGACATCTTCACCCACGCAGACTTCCAGGCCATAACGACCCGCTTCCCGGCCCTGCCCGCCGTCATGCTGGGCCGCGGCCTGATCACAAACCCCGGCCTGGCCCGCGAGCTGCGGGGACAGCCGCCGATGAAAGCAGCGCAGCTTCGCGGCTTCTTAGAAGAATTAGAAGCAGGATACCGCGCCGTCATGTCCGGAGACAAAAACGTGCTCTACCGTCTGATGGAAGTCTGGAGCTACCTAAGCAACTCCTTTGACGAGCCCGAAAAAATCCGCCGCCGAATCCGCAAGGCCGCAAACCTCGCAGAATACGAACAAATCATAAAGGAGCTTTTGCCATGACCCAAACACCCGCCCACTACTACAACCAACTGCCCAAAGAAGAACAGTCCGCCTACCACGCCATCCAAACCGGCCTGTCCGCCCTCGCCCCCTCCTTCACGGTCCCCCGCTTAGACAGCCGCCGCCTGGGCGAGCTGTTCTTCACGCTGCGCCTGGACCACCCCGAGATCTTCTACGCCGCCGGCTTTCACTACCGCTTCTACCCAGACTCCGGCCACGTAGAATTCATCCCCGAATACCTCTTTGAAAAAGCCAAAATCCGCGAGCATCAAAAAGCGCTGTCCGCCCGCGTCGCCAAGCTCACGCGCCCGGCGCAAGGAATGGACGAACGCGCCAAAGAACAATACATCCACGATTTTATCTGTAAAAACGTCCGCTACGACAAACTAAAAAAACCCTATTCGCACGAAATCATCGGCCCCCTCGGCCAGGGCGTCGGCGTCTGCGAAGGCATCGCCAAAACCGTAAAAACCCTCTGCGACACCCTGGGACTGTGGTGTATCATCGCCGTTTCTGAAGCAAACCCCGACAAACAGATCCGATACCGCCACGCCTGGAACGTCATAAAGCTCGGCAAAAGCTACTACCACGTAGACGCGACCTTTGACAACAGCCTGGGCCGTGAAGGAATGCTCCGCTACGACTATATGAACCTGGACGACAAACGCTTTTTCCGCGACCATGAGCCCGCCATCTGGCCGGTTCCGGCCTGTACCGACGGAGAAAACTTCTACTACCGGGAAAAAAAGCTGTCCTTCACAAAACAAGAAGAAGTAGCGAAACGAGCCCTGCAGGCCATCCGCAAAAACCGCCCGCTCCTGTTTCACTGGCGCGGCGGCTATTTGACGCGAGAAGTCCTAAAAGAACTGGTCGCCCTCTTAGAAGAAACCGCCGCGCAGAAAAACCGCCACGCCCAAATCCGCCTCAATTGGCCGCAAGCCGTATTGTGCGCAGACTTCCCGGAAGAAAGACCCGGCGAAGCCTGGGTAGCGGAACACGCCAACGAAGGCGAGGACCAATAAACCGCGCTGCTCACAGAAAAAGCTTTGCCATCAAGTAAATGACAAGAAAAGCGATCGCCGCGCTTCCCAGCGCATACATTACCATTTGATAGGGACGTTTTCCAATTTCCTGCTGCTCCTCCAGCGCATCCAATCGTTTCCCCTCCATAAAAGCGACGATCTCTTTATAGGTTGAAAGATGGTTTTCTTTTTTAACCTTCTCCGTCTTCCACGCAAAACATACCGCGACGCCATACACCGCTCCCCACGGAATCAGTCCGTACCAGCCCATCAAAGAGTGAAACGGAACAAATGAAATGACGGTTAAAATCAAAAATGCGGCATAGATCACGCCGTACATATTGAGCTTTTTAATTTCGGTTTCCTCAACCTCTTTTTTCATAATTTCAATATCTCCTTTTATTAGTTGGTCAAGAGATACGTTAAACACAGAACTCAGCAGTAATATGCTGTGAATGTCCGGATAGTTTTTCCCCGTTTCCCAATTCGAAACGGTCTGTCTGCTCACATAGACCCTTTCCGCCAGCTCCTCTTGAGAAATTCCCATATGACTGCGATATTTTTTTATTTGTGCGCCAACCTCCAACTCACTTCCTCCTTTCCTTCGCCTGTCGGTGGATTCGCATCCTTGAACCGCCCAAATCGTATCATTCAGCAAACCAAACCGCCACCAAAAAGATTTGACTTTAGCCAAAACCCTCATGTCAAATCCTTTTGACACAGGGATAGCTCCATACCTATTATAATCCCGCTCATCCTTTAGGGGAATCCCATTTTCACCCGGCCAGGCCCCGTCCTTCAGGACTCCTCGCCGCAAGCTCCGAAAACCCTAAAACACCTCAAATTATTTCTCTCATCACAATTAGTATTTTACTTTCCGCCAAAATGTGGTATCCTATATTTCAGATACCCCAAAACACCAAAATCCAACCGAGGAACACAAATGAGCATGGGATTCACCTGCGCCGTATCCGGCCTGATCTGTCTGCTGTTCGCCCTCCTTTTCACCTTCCTGAAAGGAAAAGCCGCCATCCTCATCAGCGGCTTCAACACGCTCACCAGGCAGCAAAGAGAGCTGTACGACAGAGAAAAAATGAGCAAAGACCATCGAAACGCCTTTTTCCTGTGGTCCGCTATTTTAGGCTGCGGCGCCGTCGCCGCATACGTGTTTTCAGACTACGCCGCGTTCGTCATATTTATCCTATGGCTGGCGATAGCCATGAAGGACGTACATTTCGACGAAGAAAAAGCCTTCGCAAAATATAAAAAAGAATACAAAGAAGATTGACCTGCCCGGCCGACGCCCCGCGAAGGGCCTGCCCCCATAAAAAGGCCAACGCCATAAAAGGACCCGCCCCATAAAGGGCCCGCCCCTCCAGAAAGCCGTCTGCCAGGCATAAAGATAAAGAAAAAAATGCGCCCCTTGAAGGCGCAGACAGGAGGAGATCATGGAAAAAGAAACCAAAACCACCGCAACCACCACCACAGAAGCCCCCGAGGCCGCCCGCGAAGAAAAAGAAGTCGTCTCCAAGAACTTCATCGAACGCATCATCGAAGACGACCTGGCCAGCGGCCGCTTCGACCACGTAAAGACCCGCTTCCCCCCGGAGCCGAACGGCTACCTGCATATCGGCCACGCCAAAGCCATCCTGCTCAATTCCGGCCTGGCCAAGCAGTACGGCGGCAAATTCAACCTGCGGTTTGACGATACAAACCCCACAAAAGAAAAAATCGAATTCGTAGAATCCATCAAAGAGGACGTAGCCTGGCTGGGAGCCGACTGGGAAGACCGCCTGTTCTTCGCCTCCGATTACTTTGAGCAAATGTACGAATGCGCCGTAAAGCTGATCCAAAAAGGCAGCGCCTTCGTCTGCGACCTAACGGCAGAGCAAATCCGCGAATACCGCGGCACACTGGACGAGCCCGGCAAGGAAAGCCCCTACCGCGGCCGCTCCGTCGAAGAAAACCTGCGCCTGTTCGAAGAAATGCGCGCCGGCAAGTACGCCGACGGCGAAAAAGTGCTGCGCGCCAAAATCGACATGGCGAGCCCCAACATCAACATGCGCGACCCCGTGATTTACCGCGTCGCCCACATGAGCCACCATAATACCGGCGATACCTGGTGCATCTACCCCATGTACGACTTCGCCCATCCGATCGAGGACGCGCTGGAGGGCATCTCCCACTCCATCTGCACCCTGGAATTTGAGGACCATCGCCCGCTCTACGACTGGGTCGTGCGCGAATGCGGCTTCGAAATGCCGCCCAAGCAGATCGAATTCGCCAAGCTGTACCTGCGCAACGTCGTGACCGGCAAACGCTACATCAAAAAACTGGTCGAAGAAAACATCGTGGACGGCTGGGACGATCCCCGCCTCGTATCCATCAGCGGCCTGCGCCGCCGCGGCTACACGCCGGAATCCATTAAACGCTTCGTCGAGCTGGCCGGCGTATCCAAGAGCCAGAGCGCCTGCGACATGCCGATGCTCGAATACTGCATCCGCGAGGACCTGAAGCAGAAATGCAGCCGCTTCATGGCCGTATTAAAGCCGGTCAAGCTGATCGTCGACAATTACCCCGAAGGCCAGGTCGAGTACCTGGAGGTCGCCAACAACCCGGAAAACCCCGGGCTGGGAAGCCGCCAGGTTCCCTTCACGCGCGAGCTCTGGATCGAGGAAGAAGACTTCATGGAAGCGCCGGTCAAGAAATATTTCCGCATGTTCCCCGGCAATGAGGTCCGCCTGATGGGCGCGTACTTCGTCACCTGCACCGGCGTGGATAAGGACGCGGACGGCCGGATTACGGCCATTCACTGCACCTACGACCCCGCGACCCGCGGCGGCAGCTGCGAAACCCGCAAGGTAAAGGGCACGATCCACTGGGTGGCCGCGCCGACCGCCCTGGAGGCCGTCTGCCGCCTGTATGAAAATATCGTCGACGAAGAAAAAGGCGTCTACAACGAGGAGGACGGCTCCCTGAACTTAAATCCCAATTCCTTGACCGAGCTTACCGGCTGCAAGCTCGAGCCGGCCTTCGCCGGGGTGAAAGCCTTCGACCGCTTCCAGTTTGTGCGCAACGGGTTCTTCTGCGTGGATTACAAGGATTCGACGGCGGAGAAGCCGGTGTTTAACCGCATTGTTTCGCTGAAAAGCTCGTTTAAGCTGCCGGGGTGAAGGGCTGGCTGAGAGAATAAGCAACAAGAAGTTGCCCGGGTGAGAGGCTCTCTTTATGAGACAAAGAATGCCTGGAGTGCTCCTGGCCTATTCCATTTGTATGAATTGGCTAGGAGACTGTAAGGTGTTGCATTTGGCGGCGTGCTATTCTGGAATGGCCGGGATGTATATTTAAAAGGCAGTGTTTTAAATCTTTCAAAAAGAACAAGATTTTGCCATATTGTAAATAAGATATTGGGAGAGGTTTAGGGGACACTATCTAATGTAGATGGTTAGGCAGAGAAAAGGAGGATAAAATTTGAAGCGGGAAGAATATATTGCCGATGAAATTGTGGTAAAGCGTGCGAAGGCGGCAGTGGAGATTGCATTGGAGAAAAAAAAAGCATTGGATATTCCTGTAATAGTGTATGACAGGATTACGCAGGCAATATACCAAGAGAACCGTGATGGGACGCGCGTAGAAGTAGGGAAAAAAATGCGAAAGGGACGTTACAGTGAACAAATTGGGAAAGAAGCCTGAGGTTATTGTGTTTGCTGGTCCGAATGGTTCAGGGAAGAGTACATTTACAGAATTGTTAAAGCCGCCGATGGATTATATTAACGCCGATGAGATTAAGAAAAACTTGAAATGTTCGGATTTAGAAGCGGCGCAGTTAGCAGAGCTGCAGCGGGAATCGCATATTGAGAAAATGAGCGAGTTTTGCTTTGAGACGGTGTTGTCCACAGAGCGAAATTTAAAATTATTGAAGAAGGCAAAGGAAAAAGGATATTTTATCCGTTGCTATTATATTCTTACAGCAGATCCAATGATAAATGTATGGCGTGTGAAATCAAGGGTAGAAGCGGGTGGGCATGATGTGCCGGAAGAAAAAATAGTGGCACGATATGATCGGGCGTTGGCATTGGTTAAAAAGTTACTTCCAATTTGTGATATTTGTCATATTTATGATAATTCAGGAAAGACTCCTTTTCGAATATTAAAAAAACGAAAGGATAAAATATTTTTTGACGAATGTGAAGACTGGTATTTGGAAGATATACAGGCATTAACGAACATTGTTAAAATGGAAAAAAGTGATTTGAACAAAGCGGATGCTGTAAAATGACAAAGTTGTTTTACAGCGTTTTTTATAGATGAAAAGGGAGTGACTCTTTCGCCGCTCCTTGCCTTTTGCCCCCCTTTGTAGTATCCTTATAGCAGCAATAAAAGGGGGATTTTGGTATGGCAGG
>CANSWW010000159.1 GCA_947650845.1 uncultured Lachnospiraceae bacterium | reverse complement strand
AGGCGAAGCGCGAACTTAGTGCCGCTGCGTTTGGAACGGAGCGAGAGCGCGTCCGGGAAGGACAGCGGCCAGGCGACGGGCGTCCCTTTTGCTTTTTTGTAGGAACTCCCCTCAACAAGCAACAGAGTATAGTATAATCGCAAAATTTTTTAATTACAAGCTTTGTTATGCACTTAACAAAAGAAAGCTCTTGAACAAAGAAAGCGAATATTATATAGTATACCTGGATACCAAACCGACAAAGACCTGGCACGCCGCTGGCGCCGTTATTTTTGAAACGGCCTGGCCGGCTGCCTGCCCAAAGCAAGGAGAGAAACCATGGGTTACAAATCCGATATTGAAATCGCACAGGAAACGGTAATGGAACCGATCGACCGCATCGCTAAAGCGGCGGGGATCGAGGAGCGCTATCTGGAGCAGTACGGTCGCTATAAGGCGAAGATCGACTATCGCTTATTAAAGGAGAATCCGTCGCCTGACGGAAAGCTGATTTTGGTGACGGCGATCACACCGACGCCGGCCGGAGAGGGAAAGACGACGACGACGGTCGGTCTGGCCGACGGGATGAAGCGGATTGGCAAAAATGTGGTGGTCGCGCTGCGGGAGCCTTCCTTAGGGCCGGTATTCGGCGTCAAGGGCGGCGCAGCGGGCGGCGGCTATGCGCAGGTGGTGCCGATGGAGGACATTAACCTTCATTTTACGGGCGACATGCATGCGATCGGCGCGGCCAATAATTTGCTGGCCGCGATGTTAGACAACCATATTTATCAGGGCAATGCGCTGAATATTGACCCGCGCCGGATTACCTGGCGGCGCTGTGTGGATATGAACGACCGGCAGCTGCGCTTTGTGACCGACGGCCTGGGCGGCCGTATTAACGGCGTTGTGCGGGAGGACGGGTATGATATTACGGTTGCGTCCGAGATCATGGCGGTGCTGTGCCTGGCTTCGGATATTACGGATCTGAAGGAACGGCTTTCGCGGATTATTGTCGGCTATACGTATCAGGATGAGCCGGTGACGGCCGGCGATTTGCGGGCGGCAGGTGCGATGACGGCTCTTTTGAAGGATGCGCTGAAGCCAAACTTGGTGCAGACGCTGGAGCATACGCCGGCGATCGTGCACGGCGGGCCGTTTGCGAATATTGCGCATGGCTGCAATTCGGTGATGGCGACGCGCATGGCTTTAAAGCTGGGGGATTACGTCGTGACGGAGGCCGGGTTTGGCGCGGATTTGGGAGCGGAGAAGTTTCTCGATATCAAGTGCCGGATGGCGGGCCTGCATCCTTCGGCGGTTGTGATGGTGGCGACGGTCAGGGCGCTGAAGCTTCACGGCGGTGTGCCTAAGGGCGAGCTGGGAGAGGAGAATTTGCAGGCGCTGAAAAAGGGGCTACCGAATCTGTTGCAGCATGTCTCCAATATCCGTGATGTGTATCATCTGCCGTGCGTGGTGGCGATCAACGCGTTCCCGACCGATACGAAGGCGGAGCTTTCGTTAGTCGAGGAGGAGTGCAAAAAGCTCGGCGTGCGCGTGGCGCTGTCGGAGGTATGGGCGAAGGGCGGCGAGGGCGGCGAGGCGCTGGCCGAGGAGGTGGTGCGCTTGTGCGAGGAGCCGAATGATTTTGTGCAGAGCTATAGCCTGGAGGGCTCGATCGAGGAGAAGCTGACAGCGATTGTGCAAAAAATTTATCACGGCGATGGGGTTGTGCTGACGCCGGCGGCGAAAAAGCAGGCGGCCCGGTTGACGCAGCTGGGCTTTGGCGGCTGCCCGATCTGTGTGGCAAAGACGCAGTACAGCTTTTCCGACAATGCGACGCTGCTCGGCGCGCCGATGGGCTTTACCGTTACGGTACGGAATTTGAAAATTTCGGCCGGCGCGGGCTTTATCGTGGCCTTGACCGGGGATATTATGACGATGCCGGGCCTGCCGAAGGTCCCGGCGGCCGAACGGATCGATGTGGACGAGGATGGACGGATCAGCGGGTTGTTCTGAGAAGAGAAAGGGGACTGCTATGGAAGCTGTGAATTTTAGCGATTTGTCCTGTGAGGAATTTTGCCGGGCGCTGGCTTCGAAGGCCCCGGTTCCCGGCGGCGGCGGCGCGAGCGCTCTGGCCGGGGCGTTGGCGGCGGCTTTGGGGAATATGGTCGGCGCTTTGACGGTCGGCAAGAAGAGGTATGCGGAGTATGAGGAAGAGATACGGGCGTGCAATGAGCGGGCCGGCCGGCTGCGGGAACGTTTTTTGTCGTTGATTCAGGCCGATGCGGACAGCTTTGCGCCGCTGGCGGCCGTGTACCGCCTGCCGTCCGGAACGGAGGAGGAGAGGGCCAAAAAGGAGAAGCGAATGCAGGCGGCGCTGAAGGAAGCCTGTATTGTGCCGGAACAGATCATGGAGTGCTGTATGGAGACGCTGTCTCTGATCGACGTGTATGAAGCGAAGGGCTCGGTGATGGCGGTCAGCGATGCGGCGGCGGCGGCGCTGTTGTGCGGGAGCGCTTTGACGGCGGCGGCGCTGAATCTGCGGATCAATGCCAAATCGATGGCGGATCGGGAGCTGGCCGAGGAGATCCTGGCCCGGATGGAACAGCGGATCGCGGCCGGCGAGGCGCAGGCGCGCACGATTTACGAGCGGGCGCTTGCGAAATTATAGCACATGTGGCTTTGGGAAGGGACTGGAGGGAACGAAAATGGCCCAAATATGGAAGGGGGCTCCGGTAGCGGCGGCCCTCAATGCAAGGACGAGCGAAACGGTGAGAGGGCTTACGGAGCGTGGGATTCATCCGACGCTGGCCATCCTGCGGGTGGGGGAGCGCGCCGATGACATTTCGTATGAAAACGGCTCTTGCCGGCGGGCGGAGGCGCTGGGAATCGCGGTGTTGAAATTTACCTTGCCGGAGGCGGCGTCCGAAAAGGAGCTGGAGGAGACGATCTATATGGCGAATGAGGATTCGCGAATCCATGGGATTTTACTGCTTCGGCCGCTGCCGCCGCAGATGGACGAGGAGCGTATGGTCAGCCTTCTGGCTCCGGAGAAGGATGTGGACGGGATTACGGACGGCTCGTTGTGCGGTGTTTTTACCGGCAAGGGGACGGGCTGCGCGCCCTGTACGGCGCAGGCCTGTATGGAAGTCCTGAATTATTATGGCGTGGACTGCACCGGCAAGCGGGCGGTAGTGGTGGGGCGCAGCCTGGTCGTGGGGCGGCCGGCGGCGATGCTGCTGTTGCAGCAAAACGCGACGGTGACGATTTGCCATACCCGCACGCAGGAGCTGGCCGCGCGGATGCGGGAAGCCGATCTTGTGATTGCGGCGGCCGGCCGCCGTGGCATGTTTGGCTGTGAGAGCTTTCGTGAAGGGCAGATTGTCCTCGATGTGGGAATCCATTTTGACGAGGAGGGCCGTATGTGCGGCGATGTGCGTACCGCGGAAACGGCAAAAATCGTGGAAGCGATTACGCCGGTGCCGGGCGGAATCGGCGCGGTGACGACGGCCGTGCTGATGAGCCATGTGGCAAGGGCGGCTGAGCTTACGGCCGAAATGTAAACCGGCAGGCCTGTTAATGGATGGAAAATCAAATTTTTTCCTTATATTTTTCCAAAAACCATCGATAAACATAATATAGAGATAAGTACCTGTAAGAGCACAGGCTGTAGTGATAGAAGAGCAAGGGATGGTGAGGATATATGCGTATTAAGACTAACATCGCAGGTATAAACACGTCGAGAAATCAGGGGATTACCCAGCAGAAGCTCGGGAAATCGTTAGAGAAGCTGTCCTCCGGCTATCGCATCGTCCGCGCTGGCGACGACGCGGCCGGCTTGGCCATCTCCGAGGGGATGCGCGCGCAGATTGCCGGTCTGAACCAGTCCATACGCAATGTGGATGACGGCGTCGGTATGGTGAATACGGGTGAGGGCGCGTTGCAGGAAGTGCATTCCATGCTTCATCGTTTGGAGACGCTGGCGATTGAGTCGGCCAACGGCACGTATAATGATGAGGCGAGAGCGACGGTAGAGCAGGAGAAGGATGCGATTCTGGAGGAGATTGACCGGATTTGCGAAAACACGAATTTCAATGAGATTCCGTTGTTTGATATGGGGAATCCGCCGGTACCTATAGAGCCGCCGCAGAAGAGCAATAATGATATGACGTTCCAGATCGGTCCTTCGGGAAGCGAGAAAATGGATGTGCCGCGTTATTTTATGGGAACCAAGGCCCTCAACCTTACCAAAGAAAAGTTTCAGTTAGGGACGCCTGAAAAGGCCAATGAGGCGATTGATACACTTGCGAAGGCCGTGCAGGCCGTGACTGTAGTCCGCTCTACCTTTGGCGCGGCGCAGAACCATCTGGACTGCACGCACAATAACCTGAGCATTACGGCTGAGAACATGCAGGCGGCTGAGAGCCGGATCCGCGATGCGGATGTTGAGAAGGAGTTTACCGAGTTTACATCGCAGAACATCATCTCGCAGGCTACGATGTCGATGCAGAGCCAGGCGAACGCCATACCGCAGTCTGTGCTTTCACTGCTGGCGGATCTTTGATCCTTCATAGAAAGCTGTTTTTAAAGGAATCAAAGGGATAGCATCCCTTGTCGAAACAACAAGCCACCAAAAGGTGGCTTGTTGTTTTACAGACTCCTGAACCGATTTTCCGCATGGGACCCTGAAATGGGTAAATCCATTCGCGCGGATCACCGGGGCATTTCTTCATGTGTAAAACGCTCCGGTACTTTAATATCGCGGTATACCGGGCCATGGACCCAGGCAACGGGCGTATCACGCGCCCGTTTTGATTTCACCTGCCTGTGTCAGCGCCCACTTCGTGAGCACCGGCCCAACCAATTCATAGATCAGCGTGCCGCAGAGGATGACGGCGCGGATTGTATCCGCGTATTCGGGGACAACGCTCTGGGCGACGATCGTCAAACCGATGGCGACGCCGGCCTGGGGGATCAGGGTAGGCCCCAGGTATTTGGCGACTTGGTCGGGCGTTTTCATTATCTTCGCGCCGAGGTAAGCGCCGGCCGCCTTTCCCACGACACGGAACACGACGTAGAGGATGCCGATCAGTCCGATGGAAGGCAGAATGGCGATATCCAGATCGGCGCCGGAGACAACGAAGAACATCAGAAACAGCGGCGGCGTGATCTGGTCGGCGAGATCGGCCATGCGGTCGGACTCGGCGGAAATATTACAGAAGGTGGCGCCGGCCATCATGCAGGCTAACAGCTCCGAGACGCCGAAAAGGGAGGCGGTCGCGCTGCTCAAAAATACGAAGGCGATCAGGATGACCAGCCGGTTGCCCTGCTTTTTAAAATGCTTCATGGGAACGGTAATCAAGATACCCAGTACAATGCCGATTACGAGCGCTAAAAGCACTTCCCAAAAAGGCTCCAGCAGGGAAAGGATCAGCTGTGTGTCGCCGGCATTTGTTATGGTCTTGGCGATCGTGACGGCAAAGCCGAAGGCGATCAAGGCAACGGCATCGTCGATGGCGACAACGCTTAAAAGCGTATCGGTCAGAGCGCCGCGGGCATGATATTGCTTGATGACCATAATCGTGGCGGCCGGGGCGGTCGCCGCGGCGATGGCGCCCAGAACAATGGAAAAGGCCGGGTCAAAGCCAAAGCACACAAGCACCAGCTGCACTAATAGCACGGCGGTAATCGCTTCAAAGATGGCGATTACGACCGGCGCCGCACCGACCCGTTTGAAATAGCTTTTCTTAAAAGACAGGCCGATTGTGAAAGCGATGAAGGCCAGCGCCATCTGGGAAATCAGATTGAAGCTTTCCACCGTCTCCTTGGGGATAAGCTTCAGCACACAGGGCCCCATTAAAAGGCCGGCCAGCAGATATCCGGTCACGTTGGGAAGCTTGATATGCTTTACAAGCCGGCCGCAGCACAAACCGCCCAGCAGCAGAAACGACAAATACATCATGGTATTTAATTCGGGCATATGATCAGTCACCGTTCCTTTCCATGATACCGGCGGCAAATAAAACCGGTACGGCAAAAAGGATGCCGGTATCGGGCTTTTGCAGATCGATCACGTCGTCGATCACCTGCGTGGCAGCCGTGATGCGTTCCTGGTCAATGACCATAAAAATGGTGCGGTTTTCGTGGTGGTCGGAAGCGAACATCGCCCGCAGGGAGCTGATGACATAATTGTCCTCCAGCCCGGCCAGCTCGTGGGCCATGCCGATGGAATGCAAGACGGTCGCGCCGCGGATTTCGGCATCGTTGAGCGCTGCCAGAAGTTTGTCCAGCAGTTCGATTTTATTCAAAACTACGATCAATAAAGCTTTTTCTTTCATGTCTCCTCCTCTTTTTTGGTAGTCTGATGCGTTCGCGTCATTTTAACAGTATTGTAATACTGCAAATCCGCGTCGGTGTCAAGATGATTTTGTAAAAACCTCCACTCGGACAAATGCTCAAAATCAAAGATATCGTCCAAGGGGCTGTCCAGCTGGTCGAGGATTTTCTGGGCCGACTCCGGCAGGATCACCTGGATGGCGGTCAGGATAAAATCCGCGACC
>CANSWW010000158.1 GCA_947650845.1 uncultured Lachnospiraceae bacterium | reverse complement strand
CCAGTTCATGGACCGGTGCGGTAATCAGCCGCGTCACTACCAAGGAACCGATAATCAGAGCAATGATACTGATTGCGATCACAACAAGCATCAGCGTATTCACGGTCTTTGTCAGGCTGGTCGTCTCATCCGCCAGCTCATCCGACTGCGTCTTGCTGTGATCCACCATCTTCTCAATTACGCCCGCGACAGCCTCATACTCCGTCGCGCACTCCATTGAGATGGCCATCGCCTGCTCTTTATCTCCCGCACGGCTGGCCAGCAGCGCCTGCGCAAAGGAATTCAGATACGCCTCCCAATCCTGCTTAAGCTGGCTGACGTTCTGCTGGCTCTCCGCCGTCTGCGCGACATTTGAATATTGATCAATCAGCTCATCAATCGCAGTGGTACGTGCTTCCAGCTGCGACTCAATCGACTCCATGGTAGCCATATCGTCCGAAATGATATGGTTCAGACCCAAGCGCCGGAAGTCCACCATCTCCGTGCTCAGATCCTCCGCCGCGAGAATCATCGGGATGCTATGCCCGCTGATCTGCGCATTCTTTTCATTCAGTATGTTCATGCATACTACAGAAACGACGCCCGTAAGCAGAAGGCATACGATCGCAATCGCCAGCACAAGTGTCAGCTTAGTGCGGATTTTCAAATTTTTCATGACTGTTATTATCCTCCATCGTCTGTATTTTTATTGGTCGAATCTTTTTTCGGGCACGCGGCTCTACGGATCACGGCCGCGTTTCTCCCGCATTGCGGATCTGTCCTCTATTTTCATAGTGACGCGCCGCCTGTCTATGCGTACGTATTCAGGATTTGTCCGTCCGCCGACGGTATCATCGCCGTTGCCACATCCATCATTTCCTCCAGCGCCTCGCCGGCCGCCTCAGCCACATCCAAGCCCTTTTTCATCACCGCAAGGCTTATGTCCGTATAGAGACGTGTGCTGCTTAGCGCTGTACTGGCTACTGCAATCCCTGTCGTATTCATCCCGGCACCCTCCTTATGTCCATAAAGATACTCTTGTTTAAATTATCGTCATAAAACCATAATAGATAAGTCGCAATCCAAAATCTTATTGTGTCATCTCTGCTCGTAAATGCGAACGCTGTCACCGGTTTTTAATTCCTGCTGAAAGCTGCCGCTTTGGCCGTTTACTTCCAGTACGACCGGGGCCGCCACCTTTTCCAGATCCAGTCCGGAATATTCCAGCATGTCCATGAGGAAATAGGGCTGGCCGTCCGCTTTGGGCGGCAGCACCAGCGTCCTGTCGTTTAAGTACAGCATCAGCTTGCCCGGCTTTTTCGCCTCCGGCCGGCCGTACGGGCGAACGCCCCCCGAGGCGGTCAGGGCCGTATGGGACGGCGGCGTATAGGCCGGAGCGGGACGGGGCGGGGCCGCCTGCGAAGGAGCCGGCGATTCGCGCGGGCTCCGGACTACCGTCCCTGAATCCTGCGGCGCAGGCTGGGGCACAGCCGCTTGCGCCGGGGCCGATGATTCCGACCGGCCCTGGAGGGTCTGAACCGGAGTCGATGGTTCGGGCCGAAGCGGTGATGTCTGCACCCGGTTCTGCGATTCCGCCCGAGACTGTGCCGGCTGAACCGAATTCTGCAATTCCGCCTGCGCCGGACCCTGTGATTCCGGCTGAGGGCGGATTGCCTGCGCCGGATTTGGAGATTCCGGCTGAGGATGGATTGCCTGTGCCGAATCCGGCGCTTCCGCTTGAGGCGGCGCTGCCTGCGCCTGGTCTGCCGCTTCCTTCCCGGACGTGACGGCGGCCGTCTGCCTTTCTTTCGCCGCTCCGGCCTTCACCCCCGCCGGCCGGCCCCGCTTCCTGGCGCCTGTCGGCTGGGCCGTCTCCTTTTTACGGCCGGCCCCGGCCGGGACGGACGCGCCGCGCTTTCTCGGCGCCGCCGTCTTTTCCACACTCGCCCTTCCGGGCTTTTGTTCCCGTTTGGCGGACACTCGCGCTTTTTTCCCCTGGGCCGCTGCCTGCTCTTCCTCCGAGAGCTCCTCCCATACGTACATCCCCTCTACCAGGACCACGTCCCCGTTTTTCAGCGGCATGTCCGCGCTCGCCTTCCGGCCGTTCACCGTAACGGCCGCATCTTCTGACAGATCCACCAAATCCGAGAGCATTGCTTCGGCATCCGTCCCATGGCGCACCGGTGTAAAAATCAGCTGGTCGCCGGCCCGCACCATATCCGACAGCTGCGCGTCCTCCCCGTTCAGCTTCAGGATACAGGGCTCGGCCTTCCCCCCGTAGAATCCCCGCCGCTGGCCGTTGAAACGCACCGCTATGTTCTGGCCCGACTTGCCCATCATATCCTGATAGCTGTAGCCGTTCATCATCAGGATATTCATCACCGTAAAGGTCCCGCTGCGAAACAGCTTGGCCGGCTCTCCGTTCAAAAAGATGCGGAAGCTGTCGTTAATCATATTCAGCCCGGCCGAAATCACAATCCCCAACGGAGTCGCGTATTCCGGGTTTTCCAGCTCGTACTCGTCCGACCAGGCATTGGCCCCGAAATTACGGCCGGCGATCGCCACCCGCTTGGCATCCATGTGCAGCCGCTCGACAATCCCTTCCGGCAGGCCGGGAAACAGGCTGCCGCCGCCGGCCAGGAATACGGCCGAGGGCACGCTGCCGTTCGCTTCCAGGATCTTTTTGCAGATCTCCTCGCACAGGCCGTCCACGGCCGGCTTCATGCTCCCTGCCAGCTCTTCCCTTGTCAGCGTGTGCTCAAACCCCATAATATCGGTATAGGTGATCGGTTCCGTTCCCGCGACCGAAAATTTAATGCGTTCCGCCGTCGCAAAGTCCACCAGATAGGTTTTCATAATGCTTTCGGTCAGCTCATCGCCGGCCTGCACGGCCATCGTATAGCCCGTTATGTACCCGTCCCGGCAGACCGCGATATCCGAGGTCCCGGCGCCGATATCCACTAACGCCAGGTTCAAAAGCCGAATCCCCGGCGGGATCGCCGCGTTGATCGCCGCGATCGGCTCCAGCGTCAAACTGGAAATCTCCAGATCAATCTTATGCATGGCCGCATACAGGCTTTCCACGACCTCCGAGGGCAGAAACGTCGCAATCACATCCGCCCTCAGCACCCGCCCGTTATGATCCACCAGGCTTGACAGAATATAATCGTCAAGATAATAACGGCTCACGCTGTAACCGACCAGATAGAAGCGCTGTTCATCCTCTTCCGGTTCGCGGCTGAAAAAAGCCTTCTCCGCCTCGCTGATCGCCCCGGCCTCCAGACGGCTGACCAATTCCGCATCGATCCGCCGCACCTGCGAAAGCGCCAGCTCAAAGCTTACGCTCTCCGTGCGCAGAGAACGGCCGGCCGCCGCCACGGCCACCCGGCCCAGCTTGCAGCCCAGCTTCTTCTCCAGCCGCTCCTTCACCATCGCGGCTACCTTGGCCACCTGGTCGATATTTTCAATCTGGCCGTCGATCATCGCCCGTTTGGTATGCTCAATCTGCTCAATCGCGACGATCTGCATCCTGTCCCCATCCGGCACGCCCACCATGCCGATGATGCTGCGCGTGCCGATATCCAGCGCGAACACTGCCTGGCGCGGCAGCTCGTCCCGATAATTGCCCTGACTCTCCATATGTTTTCCTCGTCACTTTCGTGTATTCTGTTCTTATTTTACCCACATTCCGGGCGTTCGTCAATGCCGCAATTCGCATATCCGTTAAGTATTGCAAAAAAAACGCCGATAATTATTATATTAGAAGAGAAATTGCAAGGATACAAAATTTTGTCCCGGACACGCGGGCATTCAGTAAGGAGTAACGATTTTATGGTTGAAACAAAACGATTTACCGTTCCTCAAAAACCGATAAACGGCGACGCTAACCGGCCCTTCCTGCCCGCTTCCATCCATCTGGTCCCCCTGGATTATGTGGACGGGTTTGAGATTCGCCCGGGTTTTTATGAGACCAATGGAGCCACCGCCATTCCCGGCGGCGTCAATTTTACCGTCTATTCCCACGGAGCCATCGCCATTGAGCTGCTGCTCTTTCGCCGGGAGGAGGACGAGCCGTATGCCGTCCTCCCTTTTCCGCCTCATTATCGCATCGGCAATGTCTATTCGATGATCGTTTTCAAGCTGCATATTGAAGATTTTGAATACGCCTATCGGGTGGACGGCCCCTACGAGCCGAAGAAGGGGCTGATTTTCGACAAGAACCGCTACCTGCTCGACCCCTATGCCAAGGCGGTGACCGGGCAGAGCCATTGGGGCGAGACCTCTCCTCACGAGCAGCACTACAAGGCCCGCGTCGTCAAGGATGATTTTGACTGGGGAGCGATGGAAGCGCCGCTCCTTCCGATGGAGGATCTGATCATCTATGAGCTGCATGTGCGCGGCTTTACGAAGCACGATTCTTCCGGCGTTCAAAACCCCGGTACCTTTGACGGCCTGATGGAAAAGCTCCCGTACCTGCTGGAGCTGGGCGTAAACGCCGTCGAGCTGATGCCGATTTTCGAATTTGACGAAATGCAGGACTACCGCGAGGTGGACGGGCACAAGCTCTACAATTACTGGGGCTATAACACGGTCAGCTTTTTTGCCCCCAACACGAGCTACGCGGCCAGCAAGGAGTACAACCGGGAGGGCAATGAGCTAAAGCGCCTGATCCGTGAGTTTAACCGCCACGGCATTGAGGTCTATTTGGACGTGGTTTTCAACCACACGGCGGAGGGCGACGAGCGCGGCCCCTTCTTTTCCTTCAAGGGATTTGACAACAACATCTACTACCTGCTTACGCCCGACGGGCACTACTACAATTTCAGCGGCTGCGGCAATTCCCTAAACTGCAATCATCCGATTGTCCACCAGATGATCTTAAACTGTCTGCGCTACTGGGTCACCACCTACCGGGTGGACGGCTTCCGCTTCGATCTGGCTTCGATTCTCGGGCGCAACGAGGACGGGTCGCCGATGAACAAGCCGCCGCTTTTACAATCGCTGGCTTTTGACCCGATCCTGGGCGACGTGAAGCTGATCGCCGAAGCCTGGGACGCCGGCGGCATGTACCAGGTCGGAAGCTTCCCCTCCTGGAACCGCTGGGCCGAGTGGAACGGCATCTATCGCGACGATCTGCGCCGCTACCTAAAGGGCGACGGCGGCATGGCGCAGGCGGCTGCCCAGCGCCTGATCGGCTCTCGCGATATTTATGAGGTGAACAGCCGTAAAAACGCTTCGGTGAATTTCATCACCTGTCACGACGGCTTTACGCTGCACGACCTTTTTTCCTATAATGAAAAGCACAATCAGAACAACGGCTGGAACAATACCGACGGTGCGAACGACAATAACAGCTGGAACTGCGGCGTCGAGGGCGAGACGGACGATGCCCAGGTGCTTACCCTGCGCCGGCGCATGATGCGCAACGCGTTCGCCCTTTTGATGTGCAGCCGCGGCATTCCGATGTTTTTGGCCGGGGATGAGTTTGGCAATACGCAGTTTGGCAACAATAACGCCTACTGCCAGGACAATCTGATTTCCTGGCTGGACTGGCGCCTGCTTAAGCAAAACCGCGATCTGTTCTGTTTCTTCCAATATATGATCCGCTTCCGTAAATCCCACCGCGTCCTGCGCGCCTGCGCAGGCGGCGCCTGCGGCTTTCCGGATGTCAGCTTCCATGGCACGATCCCCTGGATCGAACGCTTTGCGCCGCACGATCGCTATGTGGGCGTCCTCTTTGCCGGGCCGGGACAGGACGGTGTCCGGGACCAGGTCGTCTATCTGGCGTCCAACGCGTACTGGGAGCCGCTGGAGGTCACGCTGCCGCCGCTGCCAAAGGGACGCTATTGGCAGGTCGCGGCCGATACCCAGGAAGAGGATTGGGCGGCGATTGCCGCCGGAAAGAAGCCGGCGGGCGGACCGCTGGGGAAGGCGACCCTTTCGATCGGGCCCCGCAGTGTGATGGTGCTGGAGGCGCTGCCGGAGACGGACGCGGAAAAATAGGCGCTACGAGGAAAGGATTGAGAATGATTCTTTATCATGGAAGCAAGCAAATTATTGAATCGCCTGAGATTCGTATTCAGAAATACAACAAGGATTTTTACTTTGGCTTTTACTGCACACTGTTTCTGGAACAGGCGATCCGCTGGGCCGTGCGTTTTGACGGTATAGGCTATATAAGTGAGTATCTCTATACGCCTGACAATAACCTGAAAATAAAACGCTTTCCGGAGATGTCGGAGGAATGGCTGGATTTCATCGTGGCCTGCCGTTTGGGACATCCCCATGCGTATGATATCGTGGAAGGCCCGATGGCTAACGATACCATATTCAACTACATCCAGAACTTTGCGGACGGAAAAATCAGCAGAGAAGCCTTTTGGGCACTTGCCAAGTTCAAAAGGCCGACCCATCAGATCAGTTTCCATACTGCCAGGGCCTTAACCACACTGTCTTTTAGGGAGGGAAAGGAGGTCCGAAATGAAAAATAACAGCGCCTTATTTTATACCTGCAGCCTGATTGAATTGATTGGCCGGGAGCAAAAACTCAAACGCTCCGAATTGGT
>CANSWW010000157.1 GCA_947650845.1 uncultured Lachnospiraceae bacterium | reverse complement strand
TTTTTCCTGGCCGTTCTGCTCCGCCAACGCTCATCCCTCCCTTTAATGCATCAGCGCAATCAAATGGTTCAGATTGGCAAACATCTCTTCAATCATCGTGCTGATCTTGGCGGACAAAGGGCTGAAAAGAAAAAGCAGCATCAGCATTCCCACCATAATCTTTATCTGGAAGTTAACCGAAAATACGTTGATCTGTGGGATCATGCGCATCATAATTCCCACCGCCGCCTCCGTAACGAGCTCCATGGCGACGATCGGCAGCGCCATCTGAAAGCCCATCAGAACCGCGTTGCTGAATATATCGAGCACCGCCATGTAGACCGCCGGCCCAAAGGATACCTCGCCAAACGGCACCACGGCCGCCGAACCAAAAAAGATCGATACCAGCCGCAAATGGCCGTTGACCGCAAAAAACAGGAGCATAAAAAACGCGTATTGCAGCCCCGAAGTGACTGTCACCTGCCCGCGGCTCTCCGGATCGTAGACCTGCGCCATATTAAAGCCCATCGTAAAGTCCATCACCGCCGCCGCGAAACGGACCGTAAAGACGGCCAGCTCCATGGCAAACCCCAGGACCGCCCCCATCGCCAGCTCCGAAAGAAGCATCACGCCGTATTCTAAGAGCGACCCCGGCTCATGAGCCAGCTCGCCGCCGCTCCATACATAGAGCATCACCGAAAAGGCCATTACAAGCTGAGCCTTCACACGCGAGGGAATATTGCTGCCGCCAAATACCGGGTTTAAGAGCAGCATCCCGCTCATGCGCATGACGATCATCGAAAATAAAATCAGCATAGACGATTATCCCCCGGCGATAATGCCCATTATCTTAATCAGAAAATCCTGCAAAAGCTTCAGCATACTGCTTCCCAAAAATCCCAGTATCGCTACAATCGCCAGAAATTTCGGAACAAAGGTCATGGTCTGTTCGTTAATCTGCGTCGCTGCCTGGAAAATCGCAATCACGACGCCGACCACCATACTCACCAGCAATAAGGGAAGCGCCAGCCTGAGCGCCAGCTGAAAGGTTTGATAGATAAAATCCAGCACCTCGGTTTCTGTCATGGCCCGCCTCCTCTCTTTTTCATTTCACCCGTCCGCGCCGCTATCCCGGCACACGGTTAAAGCCGTTGACTATATTGGCAAACAAAAGCTGCCAGCCGTCCACCGATATAAACAGCAAAAGCTTAAACGGCAGCGAAATCATGGTCGGCGGCAGCATCATCATACCCATGGACATCAGGGTCGTCGCCACCACCAGGTCAATCAAAAGAAACGGAAGGTATATCAAAAATCCTGCCGTGAACCCGCGCTTTAACTCGCTGGTCATAAACGAGGGGACTACGATCGTCAGCGGATAATCCATCAGATCCTCCTCCACCTCATGGCCGGACAGCTCGACAAACAAATCCAGCGTATCCGAGTAGGTATTATACAGCATAAACTCCTTAATCGGCGGTTCGGCCCGCTCCAGTACCTCCTGCTGCGATATTTCCCCGTTTAGATACGGCTGATACGCCTCCTCATTGATCCGGCTCAAGACCGGACTCATAATAAAAAGCGTCAAAAAAAGGGAAATGCCTACCAACACCATGGTCGGCGGGCTCTGCTGCACTCCCATTGCATTTTTCGTAAAAGAGATAATGATAATCGTCCTCGTGAAGGAGGTCATCATAATAACAAGGGAAGGCAGAAGCGCAACCAGAGCAAGCAGGATAATCAGGTCCAGCGTCGGCACATTTCCGCCGTTTAAGCCGTTTAAAAGCTCACCCATCTGTCGTTTTCTCCTTATCTTTTTCCCGCGAAGCCGCGTGCCTTCTCAAAACCTCGGCAAAGGCCGACGGCATATTCATCTTCCCCGCGGGAGACGGGAACGCTTCTTCAAACTCCCCCTCCAGTCGGGTCAAAAGCTGTACACCTGCCTGGCTGACGCCAATCAGATATGTCTCCTCCCCAATCTTAACTAAAAGCAGCTGTCCGTTCGCCATGCGCCCCATCCCATTCATTCCCAAATTCAGCTGCTCGATTACCTTCATATTGTGGCCGGATGCGCTACCTGCCATCCTGGCTCCCAAAAATTTACTGAACCAATAGGCCAGGCCCAGCACACAGCAAAATACGATGGCGGCTCCGGCCAACGACCACATGCCGCCCTGCGCATCTGCCGCAAACAGAAGTATTGCGTTCTTCATTATAAGCTCTCCGGATTTAAATTCCGACTGACAATCTCCGTAATACGAATGCCGAAATTATCCTCCACGACTACGATATCGCCGCGGGCAATACATTCGCCGTTGACATAGACGTCCGCCCGCTCACCGGCCATCTTATCAAGAACCACCAGCGACCCTTGCGTAAACTCCAGGATATCCTTAACCAGCTTTTGCGTACGTCCGATTTCGACCGAAATCTCCAGCGGTACCTTCATCAAAAGCTCCTGGTTGGCCTGCTCTTCGACCCCGGTCCCATGATCCTCGGCAAACTTCGGGGAATTGACCGGATGAATCACCGCATTCGGCCGCGCAGCCTCCGCCTGTCCCGCGGATGCCGTCCGCTCCTGCTTCATCTGGTTCATCATCTCCATCATCTGCATCTGGGACTGCTGCATCTGGCTCATCAGCTGCATCATCATCGGATCCATCGCCGGCTGCTGGTATACGGGCGCCTGATACATAGGCTGTGCCGAAGCTGCCGGCTGCACTAAAGGCGCGGTCGGCTGAGGCGCCGGCTGTGCCGGTGCGCTGCCCTGCTCGGCGGCCAGCATGGCCTTTATCTCTTCCTGGCTCATCATCGCATCCCCGGCCGGGGCGGGAGCCGGCGCGCTGTCCTGTCCGGCCAGCATGGCCTTTATCTCCTCCTGGCTCATCATCGCATCCCCGGCCGGGGCCGGGGCCGACGCTTCCGGTCCGGCCGGCATCATGGCCTGAATCTCCTCCTGGCTCATGGCGCTGTCCGTAGAGATCAGGGAATCCTCCGGCTCCACTACCGGTGTGGGAGCTTCACCCCCTTCGCCAATGCCCAAAGAATCCGCAAACGGAGCCAGCAGGCGCTTAATCAGATCGATGGTCATAATATTCATAAATTCGCTCTTCAGCGAATCGCCGATCTCCAGGTTAAAGCGAACCAGCACCTGCTCGGTGCCCGAAGGGAAATATCTCTCCTTAAAGGATAAGTCATCCGTAATCTCAAATGATTTGGGCGTGGAAATATCTACCGGATACCCAAGGAATTCCGAGAGCGCCGTAGCCGAGGACCCCATCATCTGGTTCATGACCTCACAGACCGCGCTGATGTTCATCTCATCCAGCTCGAATTCCTCTTCCGGAATCTCCATCCCCATCATAATGCCGACAATCACACGCACGTCATTGCGGCGAAAAATCATCACATTACTGCCCGACAGCCCCTTGACATAGGAAATATCCACACCGACGGCAGGTTCCATGCGCTTGAAGGAAAATTCATCGCTGGAGAGAACCTGCGCCACCGGTGTCGTAATATTCACCTTTGTGCCCAACAGGGTAGAAATCGCCGTGGCGGAGGCGCCAAGGCTGATATTCATAATCTCGCCTATAGCGTCCAATTCCATTGCGTTAAAGCTGCTTGCACCCATTGTCTAATCTCCTTTGTTTCTCAGATTCTTACATCTACTTTCCAATTTCCAAGGCTTTCTGTGCCATCAGCTTTACCGCGTTTAATGCCGTCACATTTGCCTCATAGGAACGAGTCGCAGACATACTGTCAACCGTTTCCTTGAGCACATCCACGTTCGGCATACTTACATATCCTTCTTCATCCGCATCGGGATGCTCCGGATTATACACCTTCTTAAATTCTCTGTCATCTTCAATAATCTGTGCCACCCGTACACCGGCCGTACCGCTTGAATAACCCAATCCTCTGGAGGCGCTTCTAAGCGCGTCCTGGAAGGTGCCGCCGCCATAGCTTTCCAGCACCACATCCTTCCTGCGGTAGGTGCCGCCGGCTTCGGTACGGGTCGAACTCATATTTGCTACATTCTCCGCCGCGATATCCATACGCAGACGCTGTGCGCTCATACCGGAGGCACAGATGTCAAATGCACTTAAAAAACTCATGCTAAACCCTCCTGTCTTTTTTCGGATTAAAACCGGTTTTTAGCCTAAAATCGAATTAACCGCTTCTACAATTCGATCCGCGTTGAAAGGCTTAACGATGAAATCCTTGGCGCCGTACTTGATCGCTTCCACAACCATGCTCTGCTGTCCCATAGCCGTGCACATAACGATCCGCGCGTCCGCATGCCCCTCTTTGATCTTCTTAAGCGCCTGAAGGCCGTCCATATTCGGCATGGTGATATCCATAAACACCATATCCGGCTTCTCCTCGTCAAACTTCGCGACCGCTTCGGCGCCGTCCTGGGCCTCCACAATGTCGGTGTAGCCGTTCTTTGTCAAGGTGTTCTTAATCATCATCCGCATAAAGGCTGCATCATCTACTACCATAATCTTTGCCATATCTGTCTCCTCACTTTTTCTTCTTTGTTATTTTAAAAGGATTTCTATCCGTACCTTTTTTATCCGACTGGCGCCCGGACTCGTTCTTCTTCCTCTTCTTCGGCCGGCTGTCCATACAGGCCTTCGATCTGCACCGCCAGATTTTTCTTGGATACTCCCATTCGTCCTGTAAACCAGGGCTGCCTTCCTACATACAAATTGACGCTGCTGTTTTCCAGCTTGTTCAAGTCGATGATGTCTCCTACCTGCAAATGGTATATATCGCTCAAATTCAACTGCACCTTGGCCAGCTGTGCCGTCACCGGCAGCTGGGAATAACGGATATTGTCGAGAATAATATCCTGATTGTCCTGATACGAGAAGCCCTTGGCCAGATGCTTGCGGGTATCGATCATCGCAAAGATAAATTCCAGCAAGGTCCCCGGGATACAGATACGAATCTTCTCCACCGCCATACCCGCCACATCCACATTCAAATGGATGATCGCCACAGCCTCATCCAGTCCTACCTCCTGCAGCATGCTGGGGTTCTCCTCCACACGGTCTAACTGGAAATCCAGATTGATGTAATTCGAAAAACCGTCATGCAGCGCCTGGATAAAGTGTCTCACCACCCGGCGGTACAGCGCCCGCTCTACATCCGAGTACCGATAATCGCTCTTTTCATGGACCACCGAATCGCCGCCGCCCAGCATGTGACTGATCAGTGTCAGAATCAGACCGGGCGTCACATACATCAGCATGGAGATATTATTCTTCACTCCATCCTGCCCGTATACGTCAATCAGGGATACGTCGTCGTTCTCATGGAGTCCGTTCACATATTCATAATACCGCTTTTCCTGCACTTCCAACACGGTAATGTCCGTCATGGCCCGGAAAATACCGTTTACCTGAGAGGTCAGAATCCGCGCGTAATTCTCAAAGGAATTCGTCAGCATTTTCATCCGCTCCTTGGTAAACTTTCGCGGACTGTAGAAATCATATTTATTATACTTCTTCTCATCCGTCGCCGGCTTTGCTTTCGGCGCGGCCTTGACCTCAACCTTTTCTTCTGCTTTCGTCTCGGCCGGCGGTTCCGCAGCACCGCCGCCCTGCATGGACCTTAGGAGTGCGTCTATCTGATCTTGCGATAATACGTCTGCCATTCTTTCGCCACCCTTTTCATTTATTATTCCGCCGCACCATCCTCAGGCGCCCCCACCGGATTATCCGCCGCGCCGTCTTGAGGAGCCTGTGCCGGATTGTCTGCCGCGCCGTCCTCTCCGGTCGGCACTAACGGCGACTGCATGCTGGCCCCATCCTCCGGCGTCACTTCCCCGCTCTCTAACGGGGCAAAGCCATCGACTCCCGCCTGAGGCATCCCGTCCGTCACAATCGTCCGGTCCGCATTCGTACCGCTCATATACTCCTCATAATACTCATTCAGGGAACGCGCGTCCGCTCCTTCTTCAATAATCAGAAGCTCCACACGGCGGTTCTGCGCCCGGCCTTCCGAGGTATCGTTATCGGCCACCGGTCGGAACTGTCCGTAGCTGATATCAACCAGCTTCTCCGGATCGATAATTTCCCGGTTCTGGATAAACACGCACACCTCCGCGGCACGCATCGCCGAAAGAACGCGGTCGCCCCGCGGCGTATTCTCCTCCTCGGGGTCGGCCTGGGCCGTATGCGCCATGATGTTAATCTGCGATATCTGTGAGGTCAAAGGCGCCACCACATCACAGAAGATCCCCAGCACCTCCTGCCCCTGCTCGGTCAGGACCGAGCTGTTGCCGCCAAAGAAGGTCTTGCCCTGGAAGGCCACATAGGTATAGCCCTCGCCGCCCGTCACGGTCACACCCTCGACACCGGCATTGTTCAGCGCCTCGGCCAGCTCCTCATAGAGCATGTTCAGAAGCTCTACCTCATCTACAATCGGATCGTCCGGATCCAGGCGAATCTCCTCCTCTACTCCGTACTCGCCCTCATCCTGGTTGATACCGATCTGCTCCTCCGAAATATTGGGGTTGATACTGCGCACAAAAATCTTAAACTTCTCATTGTCCAGCGTGGACATGGAATACAGCAGAACGAAGAAACAAAGAAGCAGTAACAGGTGAAATGGTGAAGTAGAGTTTTAGGAACGGAGTGAACAGTAAGGAAGTCATTGTAATTGAAGTTATAGATACGAAAATGAAAAAATATTGACAAAGCAGGTCTAATG
>CANSWW010000156.1 GCA_947650845.1 uncultured Lachnospiraceae bacterium | reverse complement strand
ACGCCCAATGTGAAATGGGCCGTTGTGTTTTTGTCCCTTTTTGCCGGAATCGTCTCCGCCTTTGTCGACAATGTCGCCACTGTTCTGATGATTGCGCCGGTCGCCCTCGCAATCAGCAAGCGCTTGAAACTCAACCCGGTTCCCATCATCATCGCGATTGCCGTTTCTTCTAATTTACAAGGGGCGGCTACACTGGTAGGCGATACGACCTCCATCCTCTTAGGCGGTTATGCCGGTATGGATTTTATGGACTTTTTCTTCTTTCTTGGCCGCCCCAGTATTTTTTGGGCTGTCGAACTGGGGGCCGTCTTGTCCTGCGTCGTCCTTTTATGGCTGTTTCGAAAAGAAAACGAGCCGATCGGCGCAACGGCTCTGACTCCTGTGACGGATTACGTACCGACTCTCCTTCTTACCGGCGTCGTCGTGCTGCTGATCGCCGCCTCCTTTATTCCCGGCAAGCCGGCCGTTACCAACGGCTTGATCTGCATGGGACTGCTGGCAATCGGGCTTATCTATACCGCCTTCAAAACCCATGACCGACGCAAGGTCATTAAACCTCTCCGGGAAATCGATTTTTCTACCCTGCTTTTGCTGGCCGGTCTGTTTATCGTCATCGGCGGCATCACCGAAGCCGGCGTGATCGATGCCGTCGCCGGCATTTTTGTCCGCTTAAGCGGCGACAACGTATTTCTGGCCTACACGCTGATCGTTTGGGCCAGCGTCCTCTTTTCCGCTTTTATCGATAATATCCCTTATGTCGCCACTATGCTGCCTGTCGTACAGGGCATGGCCGCCATGATGGGTATCGAGCCCTATGTCCTCTATTTCGGCCTGTTAACCGGCGCTACCCTAGGCGGCAATTTAACACCGGTGGGGGCTTCGGCTAATATTACCGCCATCGGCATCCTGCGCAAAGAAGGGAATGATGTCAAAAACCGCGATTTCCTGCGCATCGGCGTTCCGTTCACGCTGACTGCCGTTATGGCCGGCTATCTGTTTGTGTGGATTTTCTGGGGGATGTAGGACTACGGCCGCGCGGCGCAGCCTCCGTTAAAATCCGTCAAAAAAACTATTGACAGATGGTTTGAAAAATAGTATTATAAAGAAGCGCTCGAAAGAGTATAAGCAGTTGTGGCGGAATTGGCATACGCGCATGATTCAGGTTCATGTGAGCATTACGCTCGTGAGGGTTCAAGTCCCTCCAACTGCATGTCAGAAATTCGCCGAAGCCCTTACAGAATCAGGGTTTCGGCGTTTTTCATTTATGAAAGACGGAGGACAATCCATGAATGCAGCGCTCGAAGCTCTCTGGCGGCCCGGCTCGGTTTCTGCCATAACGGTTACCGCCTCTCGTACCTATGATGTAATCATTGGCCAGGATCTGCTAAAAGACACCGGGGCCTGCGTCCGCCGCTTGAGTCGGGCGCAAACCGCGGTCCTGGTAAGCGATGATCAGGTCCATGCTCTCTATGGGCAGGCTGTCGCGGACTCCCTGGCAAAGGAGGGGATCCGCGTCCTTTCTTATGTATTTCCGCACGGCGAGGAAGCTAAATCCGCTCAAACCCTCTTCTCACTTCTGGAATTTATGGCCGAACACGGCGTAACCCGCACGGATCTGATTCTTGCCTTAGGCGGCGGTGTGACCGGCGACCTGGCCGGTTTTGCCGCTTCCATTTATCTGCGCGGCATGTCGTTTATCCAGCTGCCGACCACTCTCTTAGCGGCTGTGGATTCTTCAGTCGGCGGAAAGACCGCCGTAAATCTGACGGCCGGCAAGAATCTGGCCGGAAGCTTTCACCAGCCGTTGCTTGTTCTCTGCGATACAAACACGCTCGCAAGCCTGCCGGAGCAGGAGTTTGCCTGCGGGATGGCGGAGGTCATTAAATACGGCGTTCTTTCCGATCCGGAGCTGTTTCGGCTTGTGGAAACGCAGGATGCAAAAAATCATTTGACGCAGGTGATTGGCCGCTGTGTCGCTATCAAACGCGATCTCGTGCAAAAGGATGAATTCGATACCGGTTCCCGCCAGCTTCTAAACCTGGGGCATACGCTGGCTCATGCCGTAGAAAAATGCAGCCATTTTTCCGTTAGCCACGGCGCCGCCGTCGCAATTGGCCTGGCAGCCGTCGCCCGCTGCGCGTACGCGGCCGGCTTAACGCGGGAATCGATCAGCGAACGGCTGGAAAACGTCCTGGTTCGGTATGGCTTGCCTATATCCTGTGATTTTTCAAACGAACAGCTCTGCCAGGTTATTTTGACGGATAAGAAACGTTCCGGCCAGAGCATACATCTGGCCATCCCCCGGCAGATCGGCGACACCTTCCTCTATACGATGGATGTGGATCGTCTGGAAGAGTTTTATTCGCACCGGTGTAGATGAAACTAGGAACAGGAGACGATGAAGGGGCCGGCATTCCCCGCCTTGCCGCCTCGCTTCGGTCGGCGCAAAACGGCTCATTGCCGGCACGAAAAAGGACGCCCTGGTTTTGTACCTGAGGCGTCCTGCTTTTTTCTTTTTATACGCTCATCGCTTTTAACACCAACTGGCAGTTCCCATAGTCCGGCAGCGTTACAATCGCCTGCTCTGCGCTGCTGTCCCGCGAAAGGCGGCCGTTTGCCATATCAGCCAGCCGCCTGAAGGCCCGTCTGGCATCCTCCGCTTCAATTTCCAGCGATGTTATATACTGCGTGATGTCATAACGCTCATCGCGGGGTAATTTTTTCTTTGCCGTAAATTCTTCTATCTCAAACCGGTATTTCAAAACCAAACCCCTCCTCATTTTTACGCATGCTTTTTCATTGTAAAGCCCGTCCGCTAAAAAAGCAAGCCTTTATTCAAAAAAATTTGCGTAAGACGGCAGCTCTCGATCCAAGGTCCGATATGCCTTTATTTTTTGTCCGATCTTATAAAGAAGCTCCTCCTCTGTGTAGATTTTATAGCGGGAGATCCGCAGCGCGGCCGCCGTATCTTCCAAAAGCGCCGTATAAAGACCCGCATAGCTCCACAGCCTTGTCTTGCACAGTCTGCGGCCGGCTTCCGGCAGAATTTCCTCGTAGATCCGTCTCAGCTTCGGCAGCGGCTCTACCGGAAGCAATGTCCCCAGCACGCTCCCTGGCCGCCGTCCGGCTTCCGCTTCTGCTGCCGCGCTTTCGTCCTCCTCTTCCTTCTTTGCTTCTTTTGCCGGGTTAAGGCTGCGCCAGGCCATCTGCCGCAGGCGCTCGCAGGCCTCCTCCTCGCTAAGCTCCATATCCAGATAATACTCATTTCCGGAAAGCCCGTATAGCACCCGCATCGCATCGTAGTAGCCCAGCTTCATATTGCGCCGGCTGCGGGCACTGTCAAACTCCAACACCCCGCCCAAATTCTGGCGGGGCGCAATGTCGATTACATTCACGTTTTCCGGGATCTTCACTCGTTTTTCCACTCCGAACCCAAAAATGCGCAGGACAATGATATCCTCATAACCGCGGTTTAAGAGGGAGTCTAAGGGCACACGGTCCTGAACGCCGCCGTCTATATAACGCTTCCCATGCAGGGGCTCCCTCTTGAAGGTCGGCAGATATGCGCTCGCCAGCAGCATATCCGGAATCAGGCCTTCCGGCACATCACGCGCATTTACATCGATCAGCTGATGGTCGGACAACGAATAGGTCACAATATAAAAGTCCATCGGAGACCGGCGAATCACCTCCTCATCGCATACCTGTGCGATGAAGTTTTTAAGCGGCGTTACGTCCATGCCGTGTTCCCGGATCACCCGCAGGCCCTCCTGCACGACCTCGTTTAGATTGACATTTTTTAAATCCCCCCGAACAATGGAGTCCATCTTGGCGTCGTCCACATCCATTACCTGAGAATAGGAAATATTTTCCCAAATCTCGTGCGCCTTCTCCAGGTTATCCATGCAGATCAGCGCGCCGTTCAGCGCCCCGACCGATACGCCGGATAAGCCCTTGATTTTCACTCCTGCCTCCCGCAACGCCTTCCAGGCGCCGATCTGATACGCGCCCTTTGCACCTCCGCCCTCCAGCACCAGCCCATATTCTTTTGTCAAGTCAAAATGCAGCTTCATCCCTATAACCTGTCTTTCCTTTTTTCCAACATTTCTTATTGCTCTTATTCTGCTTTGGAAATATCGATTCCCAAATAGGTTTCGCTAAGAGTCGAGAGCTCTCCGGACGTCTCCAGTTCCGCAAGCGCCTGATTGATCGCCTCCCGCAAGCGTGCCGTTTCTTCTCCCTTGCGCATGGGAATCGCAATCTGAGAAACCTCCTCGGTCCGTGCGCCGATTTTTACATCGGCATCCGAATTGGTATTCACAAAGTTCAGATACGTCACCTCGTCATTCAGTGTCGCGTCCACCCGCCCGCTTATTAACAGATCAAAGCTCTGGCTCAGCGCCGTTACTCCTGTCACCTTTGCTCCATAGCTCTCCGCCATATCGGCAAAAATACCGGAAATCGTGTTGGCGGTCCGTTTGCCGTCCAAATCCTCCAGCGAATGAATGTCCTCGTTGTCTCCACGGACGATGATCACCGTACGGTTGTATGCATAGGGCGTCGTAAAATCGTACTTTTCCTGCCGCTCCGGCGTAATGTCCACACCGTTGACCAGAATGTCATAGCGGCCGGAATCCAGGCCGGCCAACAGACCGTCCCACTCGCCTTCGACAAAGACCGGCTCCACGCCCAGCTTTTCCGCGATCCGGCGAGCCACCGCCACGTCGTAGCCGACCAGCTCGTCGTTCTCATCGTGATAGGTCCAGGGCGCCCAGGTTCCCTCCATGGCGATAATCAGCTGGCCGCGCTCTTGAATCTGCGCCAGCAAATCCCCCTGCTCTCCCACCGTCTGTGAAGCGTCGGCCGCTTTTGTCTGTTCATCCGGCGCATTCGCCGTTGTGCCGTTCTGATTGTCCCCCTGAGAACAACCGGCAAATACCAGCATCCCAAACACAACTGCCGTTCCAAGCATCCATTTACAGATTTTTTTCATCTTTCTATCTCCTCTCTTTTATGAATCGGCCCAAACCGGGTCGGTCCCCATCGACTGCAAAAAGCTTCTCGTTCGTTCCTTTTGAGGATGTTCAAAAAACGACCGGGAATCACCGGCTTCCACGACTTCCCCTTGTTCCATAAACACCACCTTGTTGGAAACGGTCCGCGCAAAGCCCAGCTCATGCGTCACGACCAGCATCGTCATGCCCTCGTCGGCCAGCCGGCGCATCACCGCCAGCACCTCGCCGGTCAGTTCCGGATCGAGCGCCGAGGTCGGCTCGTCAAAATACAAGATCTGCGGATCGGCTGCCAAAGCCCGCGCGATCGCCACACGCTGCTGCTGGCCGCCGGAGAGCCGGCTTGGCCAGGCGTCGCTGCGGTCGGCCATCCCCACTTTCTCAAGGGCCCGCATGGCAATCTCTTCCGCCTGTGCCCTCGGCATTTTTCGGGCGACCGTCAGCCCCTCCGTGACATTCTGAAGAACGGTCTTATTCAAAAACAGGTTGTAATTCTGAAACACAAACCCTGTCTTTTTTCGCAGACGGGCAATGTCTTTTCTGGTCATCTGTGACAAAGCAAACGTCTCCCCGTCGAAGGTAAATTCCCCTCCGTCGGCCCGCTCCAAAAAATTCAGGCAGCGCAAGAGCGTTGTCTTTCCCGAGCCGCTGGGCCCCAGGATCGCCGCCACATCCCCCTGTTCAACCGTTAAGTCGACGCCTCTTAATACCTCCTGCGAGCCAAACGATTTTCGAATATTATGAATCTGTAACATATTTTATACCTCTTGCTTCATGTGTGCGTTCAGTTTCTTTTCTCCCACCCGCTGCAGCATAGTCAGCACCGTGGAAAACAGCAGGTAAATCAGCGCCACTTCGATATAAAGGGCCAGCGCCTCATAGGTTCTGGCTACAATCCGCTGCGTGGCCATAAACATCTCCACCACGGTGATATTCGCCGCCAGCGACGTGTTTTTCACCATCGCGATCAGCGAATTGGAAAGGGGCGGAAACGCCGTCCGCATGGCCTGCGGCAATACGATTCGCCGAATGGTCTGCATGTAGGAAAGCCCCACGCAGTAACCGGCCTCCATCTGTCCCGCAGGCACCGATTCCAACGCCGCCCGCACGATTTCCGCGCTGTAGGCTCCCTCATTGAGCGCAAATACCAGCACGGCCGCCGGAAAAGGATCCAGCACGATCGAGATGTTCGGCAGGCCAAAAAAGACGATAAACAGCTGCACCAGAAGAGGGGTTCCGCGAAACACCCAAATATAGAAGCGAGCCAGCTGCTTCAGCCCCCGCAGGTTCGCAAACTGCACCAGCGCCGTAATGACCGCGATGACCAATGCCAGGGCGAAGGAGATGGCGGCCAACGGGATCGTCGTCGTCAGACCCGGCAGCAGAATTTTGCCAAATGAATCCAAAATAATATTCCACAATCGTTCGCTTACCATGATGTTCTCCCTTTTTATTTTCTGCCCGCTGAAGCGATTTAACGCTATTATAATACCATTTTTCAAATATGGCAAATACTTGCACCGTATATCATTCTATTCCGTTTTTCTATATCATGACACCGGAGGCAAAAAAGGAGGCTGTTACAAAACCCGGATGATACGCAAATTATGGTGCTATGTATTCGCGCATCCAGGTTTTGCAACAGCCTCCTGTGTATTGTGTCTCATGCAAAAAAACAAAGCGAATTTCATTATGCGTCG
>CANSWW010000155.1 GCA_947650845.1 uncultured Lachnospiraceae bacterium | reverse complement strand
GCTGGACGCCAGAAAGAAGCCGGAGCTTTTCTATGTCTACTGCCTGGATGTGGAAACGCTTAAGGAGCAGAAATGCCTAAAGGAGCGTGGCCGCAAAGGCGTGGTGGTCGCGCCGACGGAGCGCTATGTATTTCCGGAGCGCGGAAGCGAACCGATGGCCTGCGCGCCGGTTGTCATCGGGGCCGGCCCGGCCGGGCTTTTGGCGGCCTATGAGCTGGCCGTTCACGGATACCGCCCCCTTCTTTTGGAGCGGGGGCAGGAGGTAGAGCGGCGCTCTCTGGCCGTGGAAGCCTTTTGGAACGGCGGTCCGCTGGATCCGGAATGCAACGTCCAGTTTGGCGAGGGCGGGGCCGGAACCTTTTCCGACGGCAAGCTGAACACAATGGTAAAGGATCCTTCCGGCCGCATCCGGGAGGTTTTGAAGCTTTTTGTAGAGTGCGGAGCGGATCCGGCGATTCTTTACGACAGTAAGGCGCATATCGGTACCGATTGTCTGCGCGAGCTGGTCCGTAACCTGCGAGAGAAAATCCTCGGAGCCGGGGGCCGGATTTCATTTGAGAGCCGGGTGACGGATCTGGAGATTCGCGATCATGCCCTGCGCGCCGTTCATTGGGAAAAGGACGGGATCCCGCACCGGACGGAAGCCCAGGCCTGCGTCCTGGCGATCGGACACAGCGCCAGGGATACGTTTGAGATGCTGTATAAGCGGGGGATTCCGATGGCCGCGAAGCCGTTTGCGGTCGGGTTTCGCATCGAACATGCGCAATCCATGATCCAGGAAAGCCAATATGGAAACAACGGCGGCAGCCTTCCGCCCGCGCCTTATAAGGTGACGGCCAAAACCGCTTTTGGACGCGGCGTGTATTCCTTCTGCATGTGTCCGGGCGGTATGGTGGTCAATGCGTCCTCGGAGCCGGGCGGTCTGGCCGTCAACGGGATGAGCAACCAGGCCCGCGACGGGCGCAATGCGAACAGCGCGATCATTGTGACGGTGCAGCCGGAGGATTTCATCGGCTGGAACCGGGAATTTCGGGCTGCGGCCGAGCGTGAAAAAAAAGAGGCTGCGGTACGGGCTTTGCCGCGGACGCTCTGCGGGATGGAGTTTCAACGCCACCTGGAGCACCATGCCTTTGCCATGGCGCAGGGACGGATTCCCGTACAGTTGTTCGGGGATTATTGCCGTCGCCGGCCCAGCACCGGGCTGGGCGAGGTCGTCCCGGATATGCGGGGAGGATACGCGCTGGGGCAGGTGAGGGGGCTTCTGCCGCCTTGTCTGGAGGAATCCATTGAAGAAGGTATCCGGCGTTTTGCGGCGCAGATCCGCGGCTTTGACCGGGAGGACGCCGTGCTGTCCGGCGTGGAGAGCCGCACGTCGTCGCCGGTAAAAATTTTGCGAAACGAACGAATGGAATCGGAAATCAGGGGGCTTTTCCCCTGTGGAGAAGGGGCCGGCTATGCCGGGGGCATCACGTCGGCGGCCGTAGACGGCCTGAAGATGGCGGAAACGATTGTCAGCCGGTATGCCCGGCCTGTAGCGCTATGATCTGAGAACATTGCGCCACGATCCTCTGAAAACATGGATGGTAGTGAAAGAAAGGAAAACAGAATGACAGAAACGGGATTGATTTTGGAAGGCGGCGCGCGCCGCGGCGTATTTACGTCCGGCGTATTGGATTATTTTATGGAGCATGACCTGTACCTGCCGTATGTGGCGGGGGCCTCGGCAGGCGCCTGCAACGCGATTGATTATGTTTCAAAGCAGATCGGCCGTACGCGGGATTGTATGATTCCCAAGGAGCCTTCCGAGCGCTATGTGAGCGTACGAAAAACGCTGCGCAACCGCACGCTGTTTGATATGGATATGGTATTTGACGAATTTCCGCGCCGGACGTATCCGTTCGATTTTGAGACGTATTTCGGCTCATCGATGCAGTGCGACATTGTTGTAACCAATTGTCTGACCGGAAAAGCCGAATATGTGGACGAGCGCCGGGACCGGGAGCGTCTCTTAAAGCTGGTGCGCGCTTCCAGCAGCCTGCCGGTGCTGACAAAGATCGTCGAGGTGGACGGGATCCCTTACTGCGACGGCGGCGTGGCCGACGCGGTGCCCTTGTTTCATGCCATGCGAAACGGCCACAGGAAGAACATTGTCATTCTCACCCGCAATCCCGGTTACCGCAAACAGTATTCGGCCCGCTCCCAGCGCATCTACCGGGTGGCCTTACGAAAATATCCGCAGCTGCGCCGGACGCTGGCCGAACGCCATATCGCCTATAACCGGCTAATGGCCTATCTGGAGCAGCAGGAGAGGGAGCAGACAGGACGTGTGCTGGTAATCCGTCCGTCCCTGCCGCCGATTCGCCGGGCGGAAAACAACAAAGACCGGCTGAACGCCTTTTACCGTCACGGTTACTATATGGCCAAAGCCCGCTGGGAGGAAATCCGGCGTTTTGTCGAAGAGCCGTCATAGGTATCATGGGGCGGCTCCAACATCATAAAGCCGCGGGAATACGGGCAGAGGAAGGAGACAGAGATGACAGAGAAAGACATTGAACGAATCAACGAGCTGTACCATAAATCGAAGAGCGTCGGCTTGACAAGCGAGGAAATTGCCGAGCAGGCCAATCTGCGAAGCATGTATATCCAGGCAATCCGGGCAAACCTGCGCGGCAATCTGGATCAGATCGATATCCGGGAAAAGGACGGGAGTATTACGCATCTGAAGGACGTGGGTAAAAGACGACGCAAAGAATAGACGGCCGACGGCCGGGTCGGCTGAGAGAGGAATATTGTTTGCAAATCTTTTTTTGCTATGCTATAATATGTTTCGTGCCAAAATGACAAAAATCGGGGAAAAGTCAAAAGCAATGTATAATGAAATTGATTTAGATAGAATAGATCTAAATGTGGAACCACCCACAGAGGAACCGGCCCGCCAGTATTACTTCATGGCCAAATGCCGGGAATGGGTCCGCGCGTTTGAGCAGAAAAACGGGCGCCGCCCGACGGCCTCGATCCAGACCTTCGGCTGCCAGATGAACGCCCGTGATTCGGAGAAACTCGCGGGCATTCTCGCGCGGATCGGCTTTATTTCCCAGGATCACGAGGAAGCCGACTTGGTTCTTTATAATACCTGCACGGTGCGCGACAATGCCAATCAGCGTGTATACGGCCGGCTGGGATATGTCCACAGCCTGAAAAAGAAGAATCCCTCCATGCTGATCGGGCTGTGCGGCTGCATGATGCAGGAGGAAACGGTAATCCGCAAATTAAAGGAGAGCTACCGCTTTGTGGATCTTGTATTCGGCACCCACAATATCTATAAGCTGGCGGAGCTTCTGTATGCCAGACTTTCCGGCGGGGCCCCGGTGTTTGACATCGAAAAGGAGAGCACGCGGATTGTCGAAACGCTGCCGGTGACGCGCCAATATCCCTACAAATCCGGCGTCAATATCATGTACGGCTGCAACAATTTCTGCAGCTACTGCATTGTACCGTACGTCCGGGGGCGGGAGCGCAGCCGGCGGCCGGAGGAAATCCTCGACGAGATCCGGCGACTGACGGACGACGGCGTGGTAGAGGTCATGCTGTTGGGGCAAAATGTCAATTCCTATGGAAAGACGCTTACGGAGCCGATTTCCTTTGCCGCGCTTTTACAGCAGGTGGAACAGATCGAGGCCGTCAAACGAATCCGTTTTATGACCTCGCATCCCAAGGATTTATCCGACGAGCTGATTGAGACGATGGCTTGTTCGCAAAAGATCTGCCGCCATTTGCACCTTCCGCTGCAGTCCGGCAGCTCACGGATCCTAACATGCATGAATCGCTGCTACGATAAAGAACAGTATCTGGCGCTGGCGGAAAAAATCCGCCGCCGGATACCGGATATTTCGCTGACAACCGATATTATTGTCGGCTTTCCCGGCGAAACGGAAGAGGATTTTCAGGAAACGCTGGATGTCGTGCGAAGGGTCCGCTATGAAAGCGCCTTTACCTTCCTCTATTCCAAGCGGACCGGTACGCCGGCGGCGGCGATGGATCGGCAGGTTCCTAAGGAGGTCGCCCAGGATCGGTTTGACCGATTGCTTTCTCTGGTGCAGCAGATTTCCCGTGAGAGCTGCTGTCGCGATACCGGCCGCGTCATGGAGGCGCTGGTAGAGGGGACGGACAGCCAGCAGGAGGGCTTTGTGACAGGGCGTCTTGGCAATAATATTATGGTGCATTTTCCGGGGCCTGCCGATCTGGTAGGGCGGATCGTGCCGGTGCGGCTTTTGGAGTCGCGGGGATTTTACTATATTGGAAGAATGGAAGAGCAATAAGATGAATACAGCACAAAAGAAAGAGTCCATATGCCGAAAAGCCAAAAGAGGATGCAAGCGCTTGCGCCGGCTTTCCTGCCTGCTGCTGTTGTGCCTGCTGTGCGGCCTTTGGGTGGGATGCGCTTCTGCGTCGAATGAATCGGCCGGGAGTGAAACGGCATCGGAGTCGGAAACGCTTCCCTCCTCAGAAGCGTCGGAAACAGCTTCCGGCGCGGGAGCGGATCAAACGCAGGCGCCCGCCGCGGAAAGCACCGCCCCCTCAGAAGAGCCGGCGGTTGTGGTCAAGGAGTGGCTGAAAATGGGGGACGAGCCCAGGGATGCGTGGATTGTCGCCTTTGACAGCTTAAACGTACGCCGTTTTTGCTATGCCCGCGGTACGGTGATCGGCAAATTTTCCGGCGGGCAGCAGGTGACGGTAACCGGGCCGGCCCGCTACGGGTTTTATCCGGTTACGGGCACGGACGCGGAAACCGGGGCCGAAATTCATGGCTATTGCAGCGCCGATTACGTATCCTTTATGGAGTATACGGGAAATGCGGTTTCGTTGGATATTGTCCGCTATGTGCAGTCCGAGGGGCCCTGGGAGGATTTAAAGCTGGGCGAATCCCGCTACACGATTGCCCAGGCCGGCTGCACGACCACCTGCTTTGCGATGTGCGAATCCTATTTGACCGGAACGGAAGTGACGCCGGATGTTATGTGGGCCAATCTGACCTACTCAAACCAGGGCGATCTGTACTGGCCGGAGGAATACTACCAGGATTACGGTTCGGATTATCTGTTCAAAATCTATCAAAAGCTGCATCAGGGCATCCCGGTCCTGATTGGCGCAAGAACCAGATCCGGCAGCCAGCACTGGGTGTTAGTCACCGGCTATGACCCCGGCGGGAAGGAAATCACCTCCGCGTCCGAGCTGAAAACCGCGGATTTTACGATCAATGACCCGGCTTCCAAGGGGCGCAGGACGCTGTCGGAATTTTTCAGAGATTTACCGTATTTTATCAAGTTTGCCTACTATACCGGCGAAGCGAAATGACGCGCCTTTTACATAAAGAGAGGAAATCAACGTGGCTCTTTCACCAATGATGCAGCACTACCTGGAGACGAAACGGCAATATCCGGATTGTATCCTGTTTTACCGCCTGGGCGACTTTTACGAGATGTTTTTTGAGGACGCGCATACCGCGGCGCGCGAGCTGGATCTGACGCTTACCGGCAAGGACTGCGGCTTAGAGGAGAGGGCGCCGATGTGCGGCGTTCCCCATCATGCCGTGGACGGTTACTTAAACCGCCTGGTGCAAAAGGGATATAAAGTAGCGCTCGCCGAGCAGATGGAGGATCCGAAGCTTTCTAAAGGCCTGGTAAAGCGGGAGGTAATCCGGGTCGTGACCCCCGGAACGATTCTCAGCGGACAGGCGCTGGATGAAACGCGCAACAACTATATCATGGCGATCGTCATGCTGGAGAGATCCTTCGGCATTGCCACGGCGGACGTTACGACCGGCGCTTTTTTAGTGACAGAGGTGGACTCCCTGCGGATGCTTCAGGATGAAATCATGAAGTTTACGCCGGCCGAGATTTTGTGCAACGACGCCTTTTATATGAGCGGCCTGGATTTCGAGGATCTAAAGGCGCGAATCCACACGGTGATTTCGACGTTGGAGGCGCGCTATTTTCAGGAGGACCGCTGCCTGCAAAGCCTGCAGGATCATTTTCATGTATCGGGCCCTGAAGGCCTGGGCCTTACGGATTTTGCGACCGGCCAGATTGCGGCCGGCGCGCTGATGCAGTATTTAACCGAGACGCAGAAAACATCTCTGGCGCATCTGTCCCACATACGGACGTACCGCACCGGCGGATATATGGTTCTGGACACCTCGACCCGCCGCAACTTAGAGCTGACGGAAACCCTGCGGGAAAAAAACAAAAGAGGATCGCTGTTGTGGGTGCTGGATAAGACCTGCACCGCGATGGGCGCGCGCATGCTGCGCAGCTTTATTGAACAGCCTTTATTGGAAAAAAAAGAAATTCAGGCCCGCCTTGACGCCATTGAGGCGCTCAACCAGAGCTATATTACCCGGGAAGAATTGCGGGAATATCTGAATCCGATTTACGATCTGGAGCGGCTGATCAGCCGGATTACCTATCAGAGCGCGAATCCGCGAGATCTGCTGGCCTTTGGACGCTCCATTGAAATGCTGCCTCACATCAAGCAGCAGCTAAAGGAATTCGGTTCCGGCATTTTAAAGAAAATCCATGACGATCTGGACTGCCTGGAGGATCTGGCGGCCTTGACGGCTTCGGCGCTGGTGGACGAGCCGCCGGTGGCGGTCAGAGAGGGCGGCATGATCCGCGACGGTTACCATGAAGAGGTGGATCGTCTGCGTCATGCCAAGACC
>CANSWW010000154.1 GCA_947650845.1 uncultured Lachnospiraceae bacterium | reverse complement strand
CATTTACAAAGACACGCTGGAAAAGGCCTTGCGGACAGGGGAATTGGGAATACAAGTCTTTATCAAAAGCGAGAAAGCCTTCCGCAGCTTAAAGAAAACAGCCGTAGAAGAAGTACCGGAGAAATACAGAAGTTACTTTGTAAAAAGAGACAAAAACGCGCGTGAAACCTATAGGTCGTTACGCTCTCATCAGGGAAGCCGGGCCGGAAAACAGACGATTTATGATTTTCTATGAAAGCCCCGGGCGGCGCATGTAGGTTTTCTATAGGAGTGAGCATGAACGGGGTATTAGAAGGCCTGGAAGAATTCATCTGCTACGATGAATTCTGGTTAAATAAAGACATGGAAAACATGGGATACTTCTTTGAATACTGCGGCGAATACTGCAAAGAAATCCTGGCGGACAATACATTCGAGCTGGATACCGAACCGTTTATCGAGGCCTTCATGAAATCAGATTGCAGAGCGCTCATGGAAATCGGGCATCCAACCCTGCTGTCGCAGGCCGCCTATGATACGGTAAAGGACTTTATCCAGGTAGACAACAACAATAACATCGAAGCCTTCCGCTTAAAAGGAGAACGGCCCGCATACAAGCCGATGCAGTTATATTGGGCGGGCTGGATGTACGCCTATATACATTTTATGAGCAAAAAGAACAGCAAGACCATTCTTGAGAAACTGCCCTTAAAAGAGCTGCTGCTGGATTATAAAACAGGCCATGAAATGAGTAAGGAAACCTACTACAAAAAAATCGCGTATCTTTTTGAAAAAGAACGCTCCTAAAAGAAAAGCAAAATTCGAGGTAAAAGGATGAAGCGGACGATACGGGGAAAATACACGCTGTTGATCGCCGGAGTCATGGGGGCGATGATCCTCATCATCTGCCTGATGAACAGCCTGTATCTGGAACGGTACTATATTTCCGAAAAAACAAAGGATATGGCCGCCATCTACAACGAGGTAAATACGATCCTGCACGAGAGTAATCTCGAGGACGAGGATACGATGTACCGTCTGCACCGGCTGTTTGAAAGCGCCAGCATCTCAGCGTTAGTACGGGTCGTGGGGAGTCCCGCGGCCTATATTTTTGGCTACGAGGACCGCCTGATCGAACAGATGGGGGCCGTCGTATACGGGCAGGAGCAAGAACCGGCGGAATTGATGGAGCAGACCGACCAATATGCGGTGTACCGCTGGCACGACGCCAAGCTGCAGTCCTCCTATATACTGCTGTTTGGCTTTTTAGAAGGCAACAGCTACTGCTTTTTGCGCAGCTCCCTGCCCAGCATCAAGGAAAGCGCGATGATTTCGACCCGCTTTACCTGGATGATCGGGCTGGTAGTCATCCTGGTGAGCGTGCTTTTGGTATCCCAGGTTTCGGGGCGCATCAGCGGCCCGATTACGCGCCTTGCGCAGATCGCGGACCGGATGGCCCATCTGGATTTCTCAGCCCGCTATGAAGGACGGCGGGAGGACGAAATCGGCCTCTTAGGAGCCAGCATGAACTATATGTCGGAAGAACTGGAGCGCAAAATCAACGACCTGCGCCGCGCCAATCTACAGCTGCAAAAAGACATCGACGAGAAAGTCAAAGTCGACGAGATGCGCAAAGACTTCATTTCCAACGTCTCCCACGAGCTGAAAACGCCGATCGCCCTGATCCAGGGCTACGCGGAAGGGCTTCTGGAGGGGATCAGCGACGACCCCGAGAGCACGCGCTATTACTGCGAAGTAATCGTGGACGAAGCAGGCAAGATGAACCAGCTGGTGCGCCGCCTGTTGACGCTGAACCAGATTGAATCGGGCATCAACGAGGCCGACCCCGTAGAATTCGACCTGATTCCGGTCATCAAAGGAGTGCTGCACTCCTTCAACCTTTTGCTGCAGCAAAAAAATATCCTGGTGGAATTTGACGCCGTTGCCAGCCTGCCGGTTTGCGCCGACGAATTCATGATCGAGGAAGTCATCCGCAACTATATCAGCAACGCGATCCATCATATGGAAGGAGAAATGCGCCTGGAAATCGGGATTGAGCAGAAGGAAGGAACGGTAAAAATCTCCGTATTCAATACCGGCCAGCCAATCCCCGAAAGCGACCTCTCCAAGGTATGGCAGAAATTCTACAAAGTGGACAAGGCGCGCACCCGCGAATACGGCGGAAGCGGGATCGGCCTCTCGATCGTCAAGGCCGTCATGGACTCCCACCAGGGAACCTGCGGCGTATACAACCGGGAGGACGGCGTCTGCTTCTGGTTTGAGCTAAAGCAGGACGGCGAGCCGGGCAAGGCAGACGCGTAGAGAGTACAGGCCGGGCAAGGCGGACGCGTAAAGGGCGCAGGCCGGGCAAGGCGGACGCGTAAAGGGCGCAGGCCAAGCAAGGCGGACGCGTAGAGAGCGCGGGCCGCCAGGGAAAAAGCCTATAAACCGACAAGATAAACGCGTGCGGGCAAAGAGAATAGAAATGCCAAACATCAAGAAAAAAGGGGGCGGCGATGAGCATCCGAAGAAAAATTATTGATTATTCCAGAGGCAACAATCTGCATCATTTCTGGCGTCTGTACCGGAAACAGCAAAACGCGCGGGAGGGGCTTTGGCGGGACATTTTGACCTTCCGGATGAGCCGCTGCGCGTACCGCCACGGCGGCTACATCGGCCCGGACGCAGTCATTAAGGGAATCCCCTCCCTGCCGCACGGCTTACAGGGGATTTTCATATCGCGCTATGCGACCATCGGCGAGGACTGTTGGATTTATCAAAATGTAACGATCGGCGAGGTCAACAAAAAAGCGCCGGTGATCGGCGACCATTGCCTGATCGGCGCGGGAGCCGTCATTGTAGGCGGCGTAACCATCGGCAACCATGTAAAAATCGGCGCGGGAGCCGTGGTAAGCACGGACGTCCCGGACGGCTGCACCGTCGTATCGCAGCCCGCGCGGATCCTTTGCCCCGTTAAAAGCGAAGCATCCGCCGAAAGCGAAACGTCCGCCCAAAACGAAGCCCCCGCCCAAAGCGAAACTGCCGAGGAGATCATATGACCGCAGAAGAATGCAGGCTCCGGCAATTAACAGGCAGCTACGTAATCGCGCCGGCAGACAAGAAAACCGTCGTACGCAACCTATGCGGACTCCAGGCGCAATTTTTGTCGAATGCCTTTCACGCCCTGCGGATTCGCAGCAACGATTACTCAGAAGAAACGCGGGCGGACGGCCTGGTTAAAAACTGGACGATCCGCGGAACCGTACATATCTTTTTAGAAGAGGACCTGCCGCTGTTTCTTTCCTGCAACAACGGAAAGGACTACCGACGCAACGTCTGGGGAGAAAAGACCTTTTGGAACCAACGGCCCTGCTGGGCCTTGACGCCGGAAAAGCAAGCCTATTACACCCAAAAAATCCTGGAAGCGCTGGCGGAAAAACCGCGTTTGCGGGAGGAGCTGAAAAACCTCTGCCGGGAATACGGAATGACGAAAGAAGAAGAGGACAGCCTGTTTGACGCCTGGGGCGGCGGCATCCGCGAGATGTGCGAGCGCGGCTTTATGAACCATACCGTCCAGGAAAAAAAAGGATTTTGCCTGTCGCCGGAATTTACGCCGCTGCCGAAAGAAGAAGCCGAGCTTGAAATGGCGCGGCGCTATTTTACCCACATGGCCCCGGCCACGATTCACGACGCGATGTATTTCTTTCGGGCGACGGCCGCGCAGGTAAAAAAATGGCTCCGGGCCCTGCCCGTTTCCCAGGCGGAGTGCGAAGGAAGGACCTATTACTTTATCGAAAACAAAAACCGTTTCGAAGCCGGAATTCCGGATTGCATCTTCCTGGCCGGCTTTGACCCCCTCATGCTCGGATATGAGAAAAAAGAAAGCCTGTACCTGGAGCCGGACCATATAAGAAAAATCTTCAACCTGGCGGGAATCGTAGCTCCCCCCGTCCTGCTAAACGGAAAGGTAGCCGGCCGGTGGAACAAGAAAGGCGGCAGACTGTCCGTCGAATTTTTTGAAAAGCGGTCCCCGTCGGAGCTTGAGAAAGTGCGGTCGGCGGCGGAAACGCTTTGGCCGGACCTGGATGCGTTTCAAGCGGCGGCAAAGTGACCTCCGGCCCGCCCCAAACCGTCAATAGCGGCAAAAAAACGATCGGTTTCCCATAAACGCGGCAGCCCGCGGCGCGCCGAAAAAAGCAAGCGCATCGCGGGCTGTGCGACATGTATTATTGGAACTGTCCGCAGGCATGCCGTACGGCAATCGCGCCGCCGTAAATGCCGCTGGCCAGGCATGTGCCGCAGCTGGGATAATTCCCATTGCCGACTACCGAACCGATAATCAGCTCGCCGCAGCCGTAAAGACCGGGAATCGGCTGGTCATTTGCGTCCAGAAGGCGGCAATATTCATCGCAGGCCAACCCCATCAGATTGTTGGTGGTCAAAGACGGATCAAAATAAGTCGCATAATAAGGCGCCTCCGTCATAGAAACCATGTAAGCGTTGGGAACGCCAAAATCCGGGTCGTCGCGCCCCTCCTCCTTCGCCTGATTATAGCCGGCAACGGTTTCCATAAAAGCATCGACAGGAATGCCGTAAATTTCGCAAAGCTCCTCTAACGTATCCGCCTTGTGGGCCAATCCCTTTTCGACCGCCTCCTCCATAAACGAAACATAAGAAGAAGCAGAATCCATAAAGCAATAGGCCTTGCGGTCGCTTTGCTGCACAATCAGATCGTTTTTAAGCGTGCCCATATATTCGTTGCAGAAGCGCCGCCCCTCTATGTTCGTCAAGAAAAAACAGAGACAAGGAGCCATTCCGCCCTCCATATGGTAGCCGTTTTGTCCGTCAAACCCCCATACGCCGCCATTGCTGTAACCAACCATATGGGCACCCAGCTCCATTGCCATTTCATGGCCGTCGCCGGTGGAGCCGGCCCCGCAGAACGGCTCCTCATAATACCATTCCGGCATATATTCCTTCATCAACTTCTCATTGCGAAGAAAACCGCCGGTAGCAAGGATCGTCGTATCGGCGTAAATACGGTAGACGCCGTCGGCATCCTCCACGACAACTCCCTGAACTCTCCCGTCCTCATAAATCAAATCGGTCGCTTTTGAATCATAGCGGATATCGACAGACTGCTTTTCGGCAATCGCCAGCATATCCTGAACAATCCCAATGCCGGTTTCCTCGTTTATCTTTGCGCCGGACGACCAGAAGTAGCCCTCGCAAAGAGCGGAAGAACCGCCGGCCCGTCCCGTTTTTTCCAAAAGAATGACGCTTTTGCCAAGGAAAGCGGCCTCGGCAGCCGCCTGCAGGCCGCCCGCGCCCGCGCCTACGACGACGAAATCCACCGTCACATCGCGCTCGGCAGCAGGCGCTTCGGTTTCAGCCGCGCTGGTTTCAGGCGCTTGCGTAGCGGGCGCTTCGGTTTGCTCCGACGCGCTCTGCGTAGCCGGCACGGTCTGTGAAGGAGTGCTTTCGGGGGCGCTACCGGATGAGCAGCCGCCAAGCAGCAGGGCAACCGCACAGAGCAGCGCCAGCAAAGGGGTACTTTTTTTCATAGCTACATTCCTCCTTAAAATGTTTGATTATTCCACCGGCAAAAATTGCCGTCAAGTGGTCATTTTTCCCAGCGTATTATTGTAGAAGTCAAAATAAATCAGGGCATACGGGGAAATATCATACGAATCGCCAAGCGCCTCCCGCAGCCGGAGGCAGAGCGCCTGTCCCTGCTCCGACTCCAGCCAGGGCATGGGAGTATTCTCCCAAATTTCCCGGAATTTCCGATTATAAGGATGATAGATGGTGCTGAGAGTAGAAAAGGCTTCATTAACATTGAGCGGGCTGTCGAGGGTCGGACGAACAACCAAGCGGTAAAACCGGCGCCAGGCCTGGCGCTTCTTTTTATCGCTTAACAGCAGCTTTAGCTCATCCAATATTTCCGCGGCTTTAGCAAGCTCGTCCTCTCTCGTATAATGCGTGTAGCCGGTCACCAGCTTACGGCGCAGCTGAAAATCCTCATATCTCTGCCTGGCGGTCAAAGCGCCGTAATATTCTTCATTCCCCTCCCAAAAAGCGGCATCCGTCTGATCCATCTGATCCAGCAGGTCGTACCAGGCATTCCAACGCTCCGGGGAATCCAGCGGCACGTCCAGAAAAGCTTCAAACAACTGCATGGCAAAGCGCCGGGCCTTGGCGGCCGGGATATCCTCCGAGAGACAGTGGGCCTGCGATACGGCAACCTCATCCGGCATGGCGATATTGGCCGCCCTTACAAAATCCTGCAGCTGGCCGTTGGGAGGCAAATTATAAAGGATTGTCTGCAAGCGGGAGATTTTTTGCACGACCTCCTGCAGACGCTCTTGCATCTGATCAAAATGTTTCTGAATCAGAAGGTCCGTGCGCGCCGGTTCCTCAAATAGCTGGGCAATGTCCTCCAACGGCAGCTCCAGCTCGCGTAATTTAGCGATCAGCAGAAGATGCTCCAGGTCGCTATCGCTATAATCCCGGTAGCCATTTTGACTCTTCGCCGGTTTGACAAGCCCGCGATCTTCATATATATAAATGGCTTTCCGGGAGAGGCCGGTACGCCGGATGATTTCCTTTATTGTCATGTGTTTCACATCCTCCTTTACAGCGAGTATACACTTTTCTCCAGGGGAAAAGTCAATAGAACCGGGAAAAGTAAAAAGTAAAAAAGATTTGCAGAAGTGAATTGTTAGTAAAGTGGGTTTTGCCAAAAACAAGTGGAAGAAAAGCT
>CANSWW010000153.1 GCA_947650845.1 uncultured Lachnospiraceae bacterium | reverse complement strand
TATCCGCGATGGCCTGTACCGCTACGTCGGTGGCCTTCTTCATGCCCTTGCGCAGGACGATCGGGTTCGCGCCGGCCGCCAGGTTCTTCATGCCGGCATTGACCATCGCCTGGGCCAGGACCGTGGCCGTCGTGGTGCCGTCGCCGGCCACGTCGTTGGTCTTGGAAGCGACTTCCTTAATCAGCTGGGCGCCCATGTTCTCAAACGCGTCCTCCAGCTCGATCTCCTTGGCGATCGTCACGCCGTCGTTGGTGATCAGGGGCGTGCCAAAGGATTTGTCAAGCACTACGTTGCGGCCCTTGGGGCCTAAGGTGACCTTTACCGTATCCGCTACCTGGTTTACACCGGCTTCCAGTGCCGCTCTGGCCTCTGCGCCGTACTTAATCTCTTTTGCCATTGTATTTGCCTCCTATCTGTCGCTTCAGTCTTCCACGACCGCTAATATATCGTTCTGCTTCACTACCACGAACTCCTCATCGTCCAGCTTCACTTCCGTGCCGGCATATTTGGAGTAGATGACCTTCTGTCCTGCCTTCACCTGCATGGTAACCTCTTTGCCGTCAATCACGCCGCCGGGGCCGACTGCGATGACCTCCGCCTCCTGGGGTTTTTCCTTCGCGCTGCCCGGCAGGATGATGCCGGATTTGGTGGTTTCTTCTGCTACCAGATGCTTCAATACGACTCTGTCGCCTAAAGGCACTAACTTCATTTTCGTTTCCTCCTTCTATGTCTGGTTGTTAGCACTCATTTTATTCGAGTGCTAACCGTTGCGTATAGAGTAATTCATTTGCCGGGAAAATGCAAATCCGTGAAAGCGTGTAAAATATGGTATTTTTGCATATTTTCTCGATTTATCTCCGTTTTTCTTCCGTTTTCATGGGTTTTTCATGTTTCTATTAAAAAAGTGTGAACTCCGCTCACGCCCCGTTCCCGTTCTCCGATGCGCTTGAAATTAGCTCGGACGATTCGGGCAATCCATTCAACACGCCCAGTTCCCGTTCTCAAAAATACGAATTTCCTCTCCGTTTTCCCGGATCCCCGTAATGCTAAGATCCGCCGTCCCCACCATAAAGTCCACATGGTTGGCCGAATGGTTGCCGCCAACCGCTAAGAGCTCCTCCTCGCTCATGGCCGCGCCGCCCGCGACCGTCGTCGGATAACAGCGCCCCAGCGCGAAATGGCAGGACGCGTTCTCGTCAAAGAGGGTATTGTAAAATAAGGTATTCATCTGAGAAATCGGCGAATCATACGGCACAATCGCCACCTCGCCCAGCCGTTTTGAGCCCTCGTCCGTCTCCAGCACCGCGCGCAACGTCTCTAGCCCTTCTTTCGCGCCGTACTCCACGACCCGGCCCTCATGGAAGGTCAAGGAGAAATCGCGGATCAGGTTGCCGCGGCAGCAGAGCGGCATCGCGCCGACCAGCGTCCCCTCGGCCACACGGCAGTCGGGCATCGTAAAGATTTCCTCCGTCGGCATATTGGCCTCAAAAACGGTTCCGGCCGCGTCCGTCTCCGCGCCACCCTCCCAAATATGCCCCTTTACCAGGCCGACGGTAAAATCCGTCCCCAAGCCGTTTTTATAATGAAGCTTCGCAAACCCGTACGCGTCCAGCATCCGGCATTTCTCCTTCAAAAAACGGGCATGCTCCTCCCAGGCCCGCACCGCGTCGCCGCCGTCGATGCGCACCGCCTTCAAAATCAGCTCCCACAGCCGTCTCATGGACTCCTCCTCGGAAAGCCCGGGAAACACCTTGGCCGCCCACTCTTTCTGCGGCACTGCGCCCACGGTCCAGGGATTTTCGCTGGCCATCATCCGCCGGTAATACTCGGCCGCGGCCTGGTCCATCGCCTTTTCCTGCAGCTGCATCCGCTTCGGATCCACTCCCTTATAGGCCTCCGGGTCGCTGCCGCTGATCGAAATCTGCCCGGCGCCCCGCCTGGCATAGTAATTGTAGGATTCGCCCTTCCACTCCGGCACCAAGGCCAGCGCCTCCTCGGCCGCGTGCAGATAGGTAAGACGGTTGACGCCGCTGTCGTTCCAGCGCAGGATCACCTCGCGCGCCCCGGCCGCGTAGGCTTCCTCTGCCACCAGCCGGGCAAATGCAAAATGCTCGACCGGGCAGTTGACGACGATCTCCTGTCCGGGCTGTACGTTGACGCCCGTGCGGGCCAGCAGACGGGCGTACTCCCGAATCCGGCTTTCCTCTATGCCATAAAAATTGTTCCCACGGTTTTCCTTCACTTGCCTTTTTCTCCTTCCGATTTTAATATCCGATGCCCTGGTGCCTTGACCGGATATAATCTGGTCACAGCACTGGTCTCTTGGCCGGATTATACAGGCAGCTCCACAAGCGCCGCATCTTTTTCAGTATACCACGCAAGGTCTCTTTCGTCATCCCCATTTTCCAATGGCGGGCCCCCAAAACCACCTCCTTCCCTCCCAAATCCGCCGTCGCCTCCTTTATCCGCCACAAAAAACAGCCTTCCGCCGGCAGGCTGCCAATGGCAGCCCGCCGTGAAAGGCCGTGAGGGAATTTCAATCCTACCCTATGCGATTTTGATTATTTTGCCGCGCTGTGTCCGGCAATCTGTCCGAAGGTGAAGATGTCGGCAATGGCGTTGCCGCCCAGGCGGTTGCCCGCATGAACGCCGCCCGTCACTTCGCCGGCCGCCCACAGACCCTCGATCACGTTGCCCTCGGTGTTGAGGACGCAGGCGTTCGTGTCAATGACCACACCGCCCATCGTGTGATGCAGGGACGCTTTTCTCGGGGAAATGCAGATGCCCATCTCCTCATGGGATTCCACATACTCCAGATCGATCGCTCCCGAGATGACTTCCTTGCCAAAATCATCGTCCTTCTGCGCCGCCACATAGGCATTGTAGGTTTCGATGACCTCGCGCAGCTCTTCCTCCGTAAAGGCGGGCGCCACACCGGCCGCTGCCGTCTCGGTAGCCTTAGCCAGCTCGGCTAAGGTCGATCCGTACCAAATATGGCCGCCCTCGACCATCCCGGCCACGCGCTCATTATAATCGGTGCCCTGCAGCATGACATCCGGATTATGGATATCGCCGCGGCCCGCGTAAATGATGTAGAATACGCCGCCGTCCAGCGCCAGGGAAGCCTTCGCCAGCACATCGCGCTCGGCATACTCATTGACAAAACGATGGCCCTCGCCGTCAATCCAGATCTGCTCGGCCGCATCGCCCCAGATTCCGTCGGTCATCGTGCCTTTCACAGGCGAGGATGAAGGCATCATCTGCGCTACTTCCATGCCGGTCACCGCCGCGCCGATAGCCGTTGCCATCACGATTCCGTCGCCGGTATTGGTACCCACGTTTGTGGAAAGCGTCGTCGCGCTCAGATCATCGCCCCAGTACGCGTCATGCTCCTTGACCATCGCCGGGTTCGCACAGTAGCCGCCGCAGGCCAGCACCACGCCCTTTGTCGTGTTGATCGTGATCTGTGTGCCGTCCGCCTGCTCCGCCGTCGCGCCGATCACACGGCCGTTCTCATCGGTCAGCAAGGTCGTGCCGGCTGTCTCGGTGTGCAGCTCAATGCCCGCGTCCTCCGCTACCTTCTTCAGCGTGATAATACGCTCCGTACCGGAGGCGAAGCTATGGGTTCTCGGCCACATCGCGCCCAGCACCGTGCCCAGGCCCGGCGATCCGCCGTAGTTGGCCTCCGCGCCGTAGGACGCGTTCAGACCGTTTTCGCCCATCCACTCAAAGCTCGCAAGCGCGTTTTCCGCCAGCGTCCGCGCCAGCTCGATATCGGAAGCGACCCAGCTGCCGTCGCTCATCTCACGCAGGCCGCCCGTGTAGATATGCCACATATGCAGGGCAATCGAGTCAAAGCCGGGCATGTCCTCGCCCGCCTTCTTGCCTTCGTTAGCCTTGTAGAAATCGTTGATATCCTTCTGCAGCTGCTCCAATACTTCCTTCCACTCCGGGAACTGGTCAAACTTCAGCGCCGGATCGTCCGCGCTCAACGCCAGATAGCCGTCCAGCGTAGCCTTCTGCGCCAGCGTCAGCACCATATTGGCCTGTGCGTCGGGGTCTACGGCGTTGTAAGCCGCGCCGGCCATCTGCGTATTGCCGCCGACAAAGGAGCTCTTCTCGATCATAATGACCTTCGCTCCGTCCTGCGCCGCCGAAATTGCCGCGCTGAAGCCCGCGCCGCCCGCGCCGATTACCAATACGTCCGTCTCCCAGGTCTGGGGTTCGCCGGCCGTCGCCGTATAGGCATTGGCCTTCAGGGCTTCCTTGTCCAGTCCGGCCTCTTCCACGGCCGCCTCGACCGCACGCATGATCGCGTTGCTGGCCAGGGTAGCGCCCGTCACGGTATCCAGCGTATACGTCTGGTGCTCCACGACCTGCGCCGGGATACGCTCCAGGGCAACCGCTGCCACGCTCTCTGTCTCATGGCTCTCCGTCACCTTTACATCGGTGATCGCGCCGTCCTTTACCGTAATCTCTACGGCAAGAGGACCCTGCATCCCGACCGAAGAGCCGGTAAACGTACCGGAAACGGCCGGCGTCTGCGCGGCGGTCGTCTCCGCAGGCGCCTCGGTCGGCGCTGTCGTCGGCGCAGCCGTCGTCTCCGCAGAAGTCTCCGCCGGAGCCTCCGTCGTCGCCTGCGTGCCTGTAGAACAGCCCGCCAGGCTGATCAGCATCATTGCGCTAAGAAGCAGAGCAAGATACCTTTTCCTCATAGTTCCTTCCCTCCTGTTTGTTTTTTGACTGTCATGCAGTCTGTCTTTACTATAAACCTGTAAGCAGCTAACAGGTCAAGAGGAAAAAGAATATTTCTATTGTTTGCGCAAAACCGCCGTCTATTGAGCCGGCTCCACGCGCACCCGCACACTGAAGCCGTGGCGGCGGCCGCCGTCCTTCTGATAGCTCAGAAAAATCCGCCCCGTCGCCCCGCCTACGATCCGCAGTTTTCGCTCTCGCGCCAGCTCAAAAAGCGGTTTTACGTCCGTCCGTGTCAGCGCAAACGGATTCTCCCGTTCCAGAAATACCGTCAGACACGGTCCCGCCGGGAAGCAATCCATGGCTTCGGACACCGGAAGAGGACAGGCAAAATAATTTTCTTCCAAGATCCCCAGGCCGGCCCCCACCGAAAGCTGCTCCTGTTCCCCCAACAAACTTTCGGCCGGAATCGTAAGCGCCACATAGGTAAAGGGCATCAGCTCGCCCCAGCAGGCCGCGATTTTCAACACTTCGTCATTGATACGCGCGCAGTCGCCAAAGGTACAGATGCTATAGCTTTTCTTTACATTCATATATACTGCTTCCCCCTCCCGACCGGGAATCTCGGTATAGTAACGGCGCATCTGCTGCAGCCGCGCCCGGCGGATATTGGCCCGGCGAATTTCTTCGTCCAGTTCCTCAATGTGCTCGTCAAGCCACCCCGCGATCTGCCCCAGGCTGTACTCCCGAATCGTCTGCACCGACTCCTTCATACTCATGTCAAAGCTGCGCAGAAGCTGTGCGTTATACACGTCCAGGGCATCCTCCCTGGTAAATTCCCGATAATTATTCTCCGTGCAGCGGCCCCCCTGGTACATCCCAAAGCGGTCATAATAGCGCACCTTGCTGGGAGGAATCCCCAGCCGTTTTGAAAACTCACTCACTTTCATAGCTTCATCCCTTTCGCAAACAATTCCATTTTCCCTCTTCCCTAAATCCCGTTTTCCATGTATACTAGTAAACGAAAACAGAAAACCGCACCATACCAGGAGGAAAACAGATGAGACATTTAATCAGTCCGCTGGATTTCACGGTAGAGGAGCTGGACCGGCTTATGACCCTGGCCAGCGATATCGAGCAGCACCGCGAACATTACGCGCACACCTGTGAAGGAAAAAAATTAGCCACTTTATTTTATGAACCAAGTACACGAACTCGCCTGAGTTTCGAGTCTGCCATGCTTAGTCTGGGAGGCAGTGTACTTGGTTTTTCTTCGGCCGCCAGCAGCTCCGCGTCCAAGGGCGAGAGCGTCTCCGATACCCTGCGCATGATCTCCTGCTATGCCGATATCTGCGCGATCCGCCATCCGAAAGAAGGCGCGGCCTTCGTCGGCGCGCAGGCCGCTTCCATCCCCGTAATTAACGCCGGGGACGGCGGGCACCAGCATCCGACCCAGACGCTCACCGACCTGATGACGATCCGCTCCTTAAAAGGACGCCTGGACCATATGACCGTCGGCCTGTGCGGCGACCTGAAATTCGGCCGTACCGTCCATTCCCTGATCGGCGCGCTGGTGCGCTACCGCGGCATCCGCTTCGTACTGATTTCCCCGCCGGAGCTGCGCATCCCCGATTACACCCGCGAAAATGTGCTGGAGGCAAACGGGATCCCCTATGAGGAAGTCATAAGCCTCGACGAGGCCATGCCAAAGCTTGACATCCTGTATATGACCCGCGTTCAGCGGGAACGCTTCTTCAACGAAGAAGAATACATCCGTATGAAGGACTGCTACATCCTTGACAAAAACAAAATGGCCCTGGCCAGGGAGGATATGCTGGTGCTCCACCCCCTGCCCCGCGTCAACGAAATCTCCGTCGAGGTAGACAGCGATCCCCGGGCCGTTTATTTCAGGCAGGTGCAGTACGGCGTCTATGTGCGCATGGCCCTGATTTTGACCCTGCTGGGCCTTGCCGAATAAAACGCCGTTTCACATCGTGATCCCAGTGTCAAAATACCCTTTGACCCTGGCATCCTAATTATAAAGGAGAACCTATATGTTA